>JAESTK010000149.1 GCA_016763645.1 Flavobacteriales bacterium | reverse complement strand
TCAGGAACAAGGTGTTTCAGCACGGCGCAGTTGTTCGATCCTGGTGATCGGACACCGTCGCGTCGTTCGTTGGCAACAGCGGGCCAACAATTTTATTGTCAAGTGTTCCAAAAAAATGAATGGAAACTTCGTCATTGCCATCACATTCTTGGTACGGGCAGTTTTGCTCAACTACAAAAACTTCAGTTCTAAGAGCGAGTATATTATACAGCTCTGTGTTTGTTAACTCATCAAAAGTTTTAGCCGTCCATTTTAGTTTCATAACAGATTCAAAGGTAGTACAGAAAAGCAAACATTTATCCTAAATTTGCACCAATGAAACTTCAAAACGATTTATTACTTAGAGCGGCACAGGGAGAAAATGTTGAGAGAACTCCCGTTTGGTTAATGCGACAAGCAGGTAGAATCTTGCCTGAGTATCGAGCAATTCGAAACAGTATTAGTGGATTTAAAGAATTGGTAGAAACACCAGAGTTAGCGTGTGAAGTCACCATACAGCCAGTCGATATTTTGGAGGTAGATGCTGCCATTATTTTTTCCGATATTTTGGTAATTCCGGAGGCAATGGGGCTGCCGTATCAACTAATTGAAAAACAAGGTCCGTACTTTGAGAATACTGTAAAAACGTTATCAGATGTTGAACAATTAAGAATTGCCGACCCAGAAGAATCGCTTAAATACGTTACCGATGCTATTCGTTTGACCAAAAATGAATTGAATGGCAGAGTGCCTCTTATTGGGTTTGCAGGCGCTCCTTGGACTATTTTTTCATATATGATAGAAGGTCAAGGAACGAAAACTTTCGCGAAAGCAAAAAAGATGTTATACACAAATCCTGAACTTTCTCATAGATTGCTGGGGATGATAACGGAAAGCACTATCGCCTATTTAAAAGCGCAAGTTGCAGCGGGGGTAGACCTCATTCAGTTGTTTGATAGTTGGGCGGGAGTACTAAGCAGAGAACAATATTTAGAGTTCGCTCTTCCATACATTAGCAAAATTTGTGATGCGGTAGACACTGTTCCCAAAACGGTATTTGCCAAAGGGGCTTATTATGTGAGAAAAGAGTTAGGAATGCTCAATTGCCAAGCTATTGGTCTTGATTGGAATATGGACATTGAAGAATCGAGGGCGCTCATTGGGCAAAACATGACTTTACAAGGAAATTTGGACCCATGTTTGCTCTACTCAGATAAATCAACAATAAAAGCGGCAACCAAAAAAATGTTAAATACATTTGGGGCAACAAAGCATATTGCAAATTTAGGACACGGGTTGTACCCTGACACAAATCCAGACCATGTAAAGTATTTTATTGAAACAGTCAAAGAACACAAATTCTAATTTATGTTAAAATCAACAAGTTTATTTATTGCATTATTTATTTCAGTAACTTCAATTGCACAAAAAAATTTAGTTCCCAATGGTGGTTTTGATGCTCCCGGTAAGAAGATTAAAGCAGGTGGTCAAATTGAATTAGCAGAAGGATGGGAATCTCCCCACGATTTAAAAGCTGATTTGTTTTCAACAGCAGCTAAGTCAGATGCATACAGCGCTCCAGACAATGTATATGGTAGAGAAACGCCAGAGTTAGGCGAAAATTATGCGGGAATTATGATTTGGAGCTACAAAAACACCAAACCAAGAACATACTTACAGACCCAATTATCTAGTCCACTAGAGGCTGGAAGAGTGTACTGCGTTAAGTTTTGGTACAGTATGGCGGATTTAGCAAAGTATTCTTGTAACAACATTGGGTTGCATTTGTCGAAAGAAAAACTCACCTCAACTGTGATTGATAAGAATGAAATTAAGCCTCAAATTATGCACAGTCAAAATGCGCAATTAGGGCAGCAATATGTGTTCGAAGCTGTTTGCAGAACCTTTATTGCAGAAGGCGGAGAACAATTTATCACTATCGGAAATTTTGTTGACCCCACTACAACTAAGGCTGTAAAAGTAAAAAGGCCAAGCGGCTTTTCTAAACCTCAACAAACGGTTGGTTATTATTATTTTGATGATATATCTGTTATTCCAACGGATAGTTTGCGCGAAGACGAATGTATTTGCGAAAAACAAACTACTAGTCGAATGGCAGTTGTGTACAACGAAAACATGAGTACTGAGCACGAATTAGAAGATAAGCATGTGGTTGAGTTTACTCAATTGCATTTCGATTCTAAATCATCAGAATTACATGAAGACTCTAAAGCAGATTTAGATAAAATTGCTGTAATTTAAAAGAGGAAACAAAGTTTAAACTTGAAATCCAAGGGCATACCGATGAAATAGAGAAAACGAAAGCGGTAGTAACATTATCAGAAGAAAGGGCTAAAGTTGCGATGCAATACCTTATCTCAAAAGGAATTTCAGCCGATCGGTTATCTGTAAAAGGATACGGAAGTGATCAATTAGATAACAAAGAAGGTACGGCAGGTGGGAGAGCTAAAAACAGAAGGGTTCAATTTAAAGTTTTAGAGTAAAACACAACAATGTTATTGGTTAAGGGGGATAAAAAAGTAATCAATGCTTGGGCTTTTTACGATTGGGCAAATTCGGTTTATGCGCTAGTTATAACTACTGCAATTTTCCCTATTTTTTTCGATGCCGTTACCGATGATAACCTTCAATTTTTCGGAGTAGAATCCAATAATATGGAATTGTATTCATATACAATTTCATTTAGTTTTTTAGTCGTTTCTATATTAAGCCCTTTGCTTTCTGGGGTTGCTGATTATGCAGGAAACAAAAAGTATTTCCTTAAATCATTCTGTTTACTTGGGTCAGTATCGACAGGGCTATTGTATTTCTTTAGTCAAGAATACCTAGAGTTAAGCCTATTAATAGTAGTCATGGCAAGTGTTGGTTTTTGGGGTAGTATCGTGTTTTACAACGCCTACCTTCCCGAAATAGCCGAGCCAAAAGACCACGATAAAGTGAGTGCCAAAGGCTATGCGATGGGTTATATTGGGAGTAGCATTTTGCTTATCTTTATTCTAATTGCATACATGGGTTTAGGAATGGATATAAAATGGTCGTTTCCTATTGTCGGAGTTTGGTGGTTTGGATTTGCGCAAATTACGTACAGAAAACTACCGCAAGGTAATCCAATACAAGAAAAGGAATCAGGCCTTTTATCAAAGGGATTTAAAGAACTTCAAAAAGTTTGGGAGGAGATCAAGCCTCAAAAAAGACTAAAGACATACCTTCTGTCTTTTTTTGTGTTTAGTATGGGTGTACAAACCGTTATGCAAATGGCAACCTTATTTGGCATTAAAGAGATTGATGATATGCCCGATTCGGGAATGATAATTAGTATTTTAATTATTCAATTTGTAGCTGTTGGAGGCTCCTATTTGTTCTCTTATTTATCGTCTAAACTCGGAAATATAAAAGCGTTAGGGATTACATTAATCATTTGGATTGGTATCTGTATAGCAGCTTACTTTACACATAAAGCAACAGAATTTTACATTTTAGCTGGAGTTGTAGGTTTAGTTATGGGAGGCGTTCAATCGCTATCACGCTCAACCTATTCGAAACTATTACCACAGACAAAAGATACAGCATCTTATTTTAGTTTTTACGATGTTACAGAGAAAATAGGTGTCGTTATCGGCACATTTGCATTTGGAACAATTGTAGGCTTTACTGGAAGTATGCGTAATTCGGTATTCGCATTGCTATTATTTTTTGTAGCCGGATTGTTAATTCTAGCTTTTATCCCTAGAGAGAAAGTAGCTAAAAATGGATAAAATTTTTGATATTGCCATCGTTGGTGGAGGTATTGTGGGAGCAGCAACAGCTTATAAATTACAAACTGCTTATCCTGAGATAAAAATATTGCTTCTCGAAAAAGAAGACCATTTTGCGCCTCATCAAACAGGAAATAATTCGGGTGTTATTCATTCAGGCATGTATTACACACCTGGCTCAAAAAAAGCAGTTAATTGTGTAAACGGCCGCAAAGAGCTTGTCCAATTTGCAAAAGAACATAATGTTGCTCATGATGTTTGCGGAAAGGTTGTGGTTGCAACTGAAGAAAAGGAACTTCAGTTTATGGAGAAAATCTATACCAATGGATTAGCAAATAAGATTGAAGGCATTGAAAAAATTACGGGTAATCAAGTAAAAGAAATAGAGCCCTTTGTTGAAAGCATTGGTGGGCTTTGGGTTCCTTGTACTGGTATTATCGATTTTGTGGGCGTAACCACTAAACTAATTGAAATCGTAAAAGGAATTAACCCTGAAAGTGAATTACTAACCGGGCATAAAGTTACTTCGTTCGAGCGGGATGGAGACCATCGAAATATCGTAACTTCAAAAGGGAAATTTAAAGCCAAGCAAATGATTTTTTGCGGGGGACTCCAGGCCGACCGTTTAGCGAAACAAGACAAGGTTGCTTTAAAAGAAAAAGTGGTTGGCTTTAGAGGCGATTATTACGATTTAACCGAACAGGGAAAAGAGAAAGTTAGAAACCTGATTTATCCTGTTCCAAATCCCGAGTTTCCATTTTTGGGGGTGCATTTTACGCGAATGACTAACGGAGAAATTGAATGTGGACCAAACGCGGTATTTACATTTAAACGTGAGGGCTACGGAAAAACAGATTTTAGTTTACGCGATACTGTCGATGCACTAAGCTATTCGGGTACTTGGAAACTATTTTTTAACAACACTAAATTTGCAATAGACGAGTACCGCAGAGCCTTCTCAAAAAAGTTGTTTCTGCAAACATTGCAACGTATGATTCCATCGCTAACGATGGATGATATCAAGCCAGGTAGAGCTGGAGTTCGCGCTCAATTACTCGGAACAGGGGGCGAAACTCGAGATGATTTTAGAATTGAATACACCCAAGATAGTATTCATGTGCTAAATGCTCCATCTCCTGCTGCAACTGCTTGTTTAGCTATTGGTGGAGACATTAAAGAAATGGCAGAAAAGCATTTTGGGTTGGTGTTACGGTAGGTCTCGAACCTCGAATGTTCGTTTATTTGGTGTTCTATTTCGTTTTAATGAAATACGAACACAGTCCCAAATAAAGAATCGTTGAGGTTAAAAGGTCGCTAATATTTTAATTTGGATTTAAACTTCAATTGAGATTTTAACTTTACCTCCAAGCCCTTTTTCAACGATATCGAAAAGGGTCTTTAATGTCAAGTTACTGCCATTGTTCTCAATTCTTGAGATATAGGTACGCTTTTTATCGACTAAATCACCTAATTGCTCTTGGGTTAATTCCTTTTGTTCTCTTGCTTTCCTAAGTAATAAGCCGATTTTAAAAGATTCGAAATCTCTGTCTAATTCATCACGTCTATCTGTTCCTTGTTTTCCGTAAACATTATCTTTTATGTCTTTCCAGCTATTTGTTCTCATCTTTTCTTGTTTTTGATCTCATAATACTTCGCCATTAATATTTCGGCTTTGTTAATTTCATTCTTGGGAGTTTTCTTAGTCTTTTTTGTAAAGCCATTCAAAAGAATAACGAGCTTTCCTTTATCGAAAAAACAAAATACCCTCCAGATATTTGAACCAAGTTTTATTCGTGCTTCAAATAACCCATCTGCCCCAGTAATTGATTTGAGGTAATTCGATGGAACTCTTTCAAGAGTTTCAATCGCTTCAATTATTTTAAAGATTTTGTTTTGAACCTTAACAGGTTGTTTCTGCAAGAAATCTTCAAAATGGTTTTCAAACGCGATTACCTCTCTTACTTTATTCATTACGACAAAGGTAACTTAAAAGTTACTATTTGGCAAGTTTAAAATGGTATTCAAAGACATCGAAAACTCAATAGCAACTACAACAATAGCTTCAATACGCTGTATAAACACTCACCACCAATGTCGGTCAGCTTTTACTCCACAACCCTATACTTCCCCAAATAAGCGTCCCAATCCCAGATAAAGTTGAGCATAATTTCGTCTAATCTTTTTAAGAAAACAGGATTAGCGCACCCCATACCTCTAAAATACTCGTCTTGGTATTGAGTGAGTTCGTATTTAAAAAATACTCCTTTCGACATCGCGTAAAGCGTGTTTTTTGAAGGGTGATTTTTGTTTGAACAAAAGTTTTGATATTGCCCAATAATTCGTTTTGTGGTTTCTAAATCCCAACCAAAAGCTGTTGCTAAAGCCCTGTAAATCTGGTCTTGCATTCTCATGTCTTGGTACGCCTCGAAATGTGTGGGGATGTATTGTAAGTTACCCGCGATAACAACTAATAAGAATTTATCAGAATCGGTAGCTTGTATGTTAGGGCTAACCGCAAAACAAGTGTCTTCATTAATTAAAGCGGCTACTTCAGGAAAAGCGTTATCAACCAAGTCGATAATGCCGTTAACGAATACATTCGCTAATTTTTCTTCTGTTATTTTCTTCTTTAAAAGGGTTTTAAACATCCTAAAATTCTGTTCGGCACAAAGAAAACGTGAATAAACACTATGTTACACTTGTTGTGAGTACGTTTTTCAACAAAGTTGTTAACGAATCAGGCTTTTTACTCCAAACCATAGGCGTAAATGTGTCCGTCTTTGCTACCAACAATTAGCTCCAATTGCCCATCTTTATTGAGGTCTCCAATCGTAAACGGAGAAGAACCATATAGAGGGAAACCGTTATGTAACGCACCAGCATTGTTGAGTAGATAAATTTCGTTGGCTGCAGCAGACGAAAAACCAATCTCTGTTACATTGTTCGGCAAGCGATGCACACTCGCGTTAGATGTTATGGCGCTATCGGTTTCGAAATAGGTGAGTTCTTTTAATTCGTTGTCTAAAGAACGTAGCTCGTTGTCGTCAATCAAGATGTATTTGTCGGTTTGGTTGTAATGGTAGAAAAAACGTGTATCTAATGACACGTCTGGTAGTTTTTGAGTGATTTTTGTGTCGTCTAAAAATACTTTAACAGCACCTGAAGTGTCTTGCGTAAGAATATACGAATCGGTTAAAGTTTGAGTTTCAACAAGAAAAAACGGAGATAATGCAGTGGCGTTATTCAGCGAAAGTCGCTCTTCTCCTTTTCGGCTTAATGCGTGTATTTTTCCTCGACTATCTATCGAAATAATGTAATCTTTTCCAGCGATATCAATGTGTTGAAAAGGGTACATTATCGCAACACCATTAGATTCGTATTTCCACCCTTTAACTTTTGTACCAGCGGCACTAAAATTGAGTACTTGCCCATTTTTGGTGGGAAGTAAAATTCTATAATTTCGATTGCGGTCGTAATCCATCGCAGAAAGTGGAGTAGCAGCATCAGATTCTAATTTTATTGGGTAGCCACTAACATCTTTTCCGTTTCTATCAATAAGGTAAATCGCTTTTTTTGTATTGAAAAGTAGCTGTAATTTGTCATTTTTAAAAATGTCTATTTGAGAAACATTACCCATTATTTTTTCTGCAATGTTGCGTTTCCATAAAAGTTCACCCGTGTTGCTAATTAAATAAATGGTGTTTGCATCGTCTTGCACAAAAATCTCTTTTTCGAAACTATAATGATTGGTAACCAATTGAGGCTTTTGGCTAGTTGAGGTGTCTAATTCAACTTCCCAAAGTGATGATGTTTCTCTTTTTTCGATGGGGTTGTGGTTGAGGTAAACACTATTGTAATACAAGTTGTTTTTGCTTTTACTTAGTTGAATTGCCACACCTTCAAATTTGTTTAGCATAGCTTTATTGTTTTCGATATCAGTGGCAGTTTCGGGGGCAACAAAAGCTTTGTACACCCCTTGCGATTGCGCAATATTCGAGTAAATGAGAATATTAGAATTTTGATTCAAATTATCCATAAAACGAGCAAAATGTTCGTCTCGTGCCAACGTTTTTCCTCTTGCGTGATAGTTCACAAAATCGCGTAAATTGTTAACGCTATTGCCTAACACAAGATAATTGCCAATTGTGGTGTAGTAATTCTCTGTAATTATAGAAAATGGAGAGCCAAAAAGCACCTGCAGCATCCCCTTTAAATTTACTTGTTGAATGATGTGCCCTTTAAATTCGATAGAGTCTCTAACGATGTTTTTTACATTGTCAATTGCTATGTCTAGCGCAGTAAACGCATTGAGTGCGGCTTCAATATCTTTCATTTTGAAAATAGCAAACGCTCCGTTTTTATAGTTTTCGGCATTAGATTCTGTAATTGCCAAAGCCATTTCATCATCAATATTATCTAAAAATTGGGTTGTAAAATTGATGTGGTATTTGGCTTCAACCAGTTTTAGAGCCGTACTATATTCGAACAATTTGTTGTTTTTTTCGAGATAGATTTTGTAGTCTTTTCTAAACAATTTGAAATCGCTAAATCCTAAATGAATAAAGGTAGAAATGTTTTTTGGCAACATTTTTAACATGGTCGGTTTTTGCGGTTTTTGATGCGTCCAAGCACTCAAGTAATTGTTAGCCGAATCGTTAGCGTATGTATACCCACTTAGTCTTATAGCGTTGGGAACAAGGTCTAAATCGATTTCTGCCCAATTTGCTATGTTGGTCAAATCACCTAGTTCGGCTTGAAATTCTGGTGAAATAAGAGAAGAAATAATACTTGGAAACACTTTATAATTGATAAAAATGTTGGCATCAATTTTATCTCCCGAAGTACGCATAACCTTACTAAAATCTGTATTGTTTAATAATGAATTTTGAGATTGTTTTTGCCGTATAGCGTCTTCCACTAAAATCATGGAATAACTGCAAGACAAAATACCATCATGCACAGCATAATGAAAGGAATTAGCCGAGCTCGAACTTTTTATCGAAGTTATCGAAATACCATCATATTGTTTAGTAGAAGTATTGGCTTGTCGAGTAGATTCCAAAATATAATTATCCACGTCTTGCCCATTAATAGTAGAGGGCAAACCAATGGTAAATAGATAATTGAAGTTACTCGCCCCCGACATGTGCGCTGAAATAAATACTGGTTGACTTTTTAAAAAAGCATCGAAATGTCGATCTTTTTTTCGTAAAGAATCTAAATATTTTAGTGACTCGTTTAGGTCGTTAACACATGTTGTTCTCAACAGCTCTTGCCAGATAAGGTTGGTTTTGCTGAGTTTTTGCCACGTGTCAACAATTTGTTTCAATTCGATAACCAACGCAGCCGAAGTAGGAATCGCTTTTATCGAGTTGCTTATTGGTTGTTTAATGGTTTTAAAATGAAAGTATGAATACGCCATTGCTCCTGCAAAAGCAAGTAAAACGAGAAAGAAAAATAGTTTTCGCAACATCCGAAATTGTATTTCGATGCGAAATTAAAAGGAAAACAAACGGTACTTAATTTTTCTTCGGTTAGAAATTAAGAATTGATTGTTGAGGGAGTGTGGTTGGAATTTCAAATATTCAACTTCAACTGCTCAGGTAATAACCGAAAACTTTTTCTGTGGTAATCTGTAGCTCCGAATTCCCTTATAGCAGCGCGATGTTCTTTTGTGGGGTAGCCTTTGTTTTTTTTCCAATTATACATTGGAAATTTGTTGTGCAGTTTTTCCATTAATTCATCGCGGTACGTTTTTGCCAATACGGAGGCCGCAGCTATCGAAAGATATTTGCCATCACCTTTTATGATGCAATGATGTGGAACCCCATTATAAGGGTTAAAACGATTTCCATCAATAAGTAATGCTTCTGGTTTTGTTTTGAGTTGGTTAACAGCGCAATGCATAGCATAAAATGATGCGTTTAAGATATTGATTTCATCAATTTTATGATTGTCAATAATCGACACAGCAAAAGAAATAGCTTCTTTTTCAATTATTGGGCGCAATAAGTCGCGTTGTTTTTCGGTTAGTTGTTTTGAGTCGTTTAGCAGCTTGTGTTTAAAGTCTGGTGGCAATATAACGGCCGCAGCAGATACTGGTCCAGCCAAAGGCCCCCTTCCAGCTTCATCGCAGCCTGCTTCGACAATACCTTCGGTATGGTAAGAAAGGAGCATTATTTTTTAGATGTAAAATTGACTATTTGGTCAATAATACGCTTATCTGTGACGAGTTGATGAATGTGAATCTCTAACTGTTTATCTGTCTTAGAATAGGAAACGGATTTTACTTTTTTGTTAGAAAACAAATCTGACAGAGCAGAAGTTAACTCTTTTAAATTGTCTTGGTTTTCCGTTCCGATAACAACATACGATTTCCATAATTTAAGAGGGTTTATTTTAGATCTTAGAATATCTAGCCAATTAGACTTTCGGATAATGAAATCTTGAGAAAACCTATCGGTATTATCCGTAATGAAAGTTGTTTGCTTAAAGATGTTTTTATCAGCACTGATTAATAACCCGCCATTTGAAAAAGTAGCTTTTTTAAGTTTAATTACCCATTGATATTGGGTAGTAAATTTTCCGTTAAAGGATAAAGCCCAAGCAGTGTATTCCCCAGATGATTTCCCGCCTTTTTCTGAAATGTAATTCTCCCAGAACTCACATATATCTCTGTTCTCAATGAAAAATGGAGAACTTTCTCTGTCTTTTGATGCGTTAGACTTTATCATTCGTTAGGTAATTTCCAGAAACTTCCTAATTCAATATCTAGCAGTTTTTCCAACTCTAGCTTTGGCTCTTTGTAATACTCATTTAATGTGCTGTAAACCTCGGGCGTAAATTCACTTTTTTCTCTTTTTTGAGCATTTTTATCAACCAAATAAGTTTTGGCATCGATTAGCGAATTGTAAAATCCGCTTTGTTTAACTTTTTTCCAAGAGTCAAGTTTTTCCAGCTTCTTGTCTATCTTACCAGGGACTTTTAGCAGTTTAGAAATGGTGGAAGATTTAATTTCTTTCCGTTCGTTAATAGCTGAAAAATCTAAATTTTTAGTGGTAGTTACACCTAAAAATTTGAATAAATCTGTACTCGCTTGTTTTGGATTTTCAACCGCTTCTTCAAAAATGATGATTTTGATTTGTTCTTTGGCAAAAACATCAAACCAACGTTTTAGATGGTTTGCATACAGACCTGCTGTAAGGAGATAATTATGTTTTTTGAAAGCATCTTCAACCGCAATTTCTTTTGAAATAACTGCATTAAAATGTTGGTCGTACTCTAAATGAGATAACGCTCGATGAACGGGGTTCCGAAGAATAACAATCAGCTTAGCGTTAGGAAAGTGTTCTTTTATCCTTTTAGGAGCTTCAACATCGCTGAGGTATTGTGGACTGAATTCCCCACGAGTTTTATCCAGATTAAAATCCCAGAATTGTAAATAGTAATCTAACTTGTTATCGAAATTTTTATTGACGATACCAGAAATATCTAACCGATTAAAAAAGGTGAGTTCTTTTCTTGTAGGAATTTCAATTTGTGGATGTTGCAGCAAAATATTGTTAAGCCAAGAACTTCCGCTTTTGGCAGCGCCAATCCCGATAAAATCTATTTGTTTGGTAACACTCATTTTATGAATGGTAACATTACAAAACCAAAATGCTTTTTAACCGCTATTAATCCGAGAATATTCCACAATATAAGACTAATAAATGTCGCGAAAGCGGCTCCTTCTATTCCGTAAAGTTGAATAAAAATGACATTTAACACAATGTTTAATAAAGCCGTTCCTCCAACAATATTGCGTACTATTTTCTCTTTTCCAGCCATATTTAGTAACGTTAAAACAGAACCACAAACAGCACTAAAAAATTGACCAGCACAGAGAATAAGAAGGGCTGTTTGTCCAGCATGGTATTCTTCACCAAAGAAACCAAGAATATATGGTGCAAAGACAACAATACCTAGCATTACGGGTAATGTGAGAAAAAAGTTGAGTTTGGCAATTTGCATGGCGAGTGTTTTTAGTTGTCCGTTTTGTGAACTTGCAAAAAGCACGGAAAACTGAGGCGAAGCAATAGCATTGATGGCGTAAAGAACTATGGATACAATTGCACTTATTTTAAAGGCGATGTTATAAACGGCTACCTGCGTTTCATCCATATAGTAACCAAGTAACAAAATGTCTGTCCAACTCATTATCACAAGCATAGAGCTAGAGAGTAACATCGGGAGGCTTAATGCAAACATATTTTTGTAGGGAATAGAATCCCATTTTGGCGCTTTTACTTTAAAATCTCTTTTAAAGAAAATGACTAAACACAATACGGAAATAGACCCTCCTAACGCCCATAGAGATGTTTCTGTTGCCGCAGAGTAGAGGTTGATTAGAAGTAAAAACAGCCCTCCTGCCAATAAGGCGACAGAACCATTGATTAAAAATGAATACCCTGCCATTTTTTTGAGCCCACGGAGTTTCTCAGCTTGAATGTGAAGCAAAGCGTTCGGTACAACTATTAGCGCGGTTACTTTAAGTGAATTTTCTAATAAGTCATTATCGAAGACAGTTGCGAGCCACCCGGCAGAAAGGTAAAGTGCCAAACCAGTTACGATAGAGCTCACTGCAACTACAACAATGCTTTTTCGGAAATACAACAGCGCTTTTTCTTGGTTTCCTTCGGTAATGTATGCTGATATTGATTTAACAGAAGCGCTGTCTAGTCCCAGTTTTGAAACAACAACAACAATACTTAAAACAGTAAAACAGATTGCATAAACACCGTAGGATTCTGCGCCTAAATACTGCGTAATGAGATAAGTAAACACATATCCTGCAAACATTCCGAGCGCTTTAAAAAACAGCACTAACCCACTACCTGTAAGTAACTCGGTAAGATTTTTGTCGCCCAATATCTTGTTTAAAGCATCTTTCATTGATTTTGCAAATGTAACGCTTAATCGATTGATGATTAAAAACTCATTTTCTTTAAAAATCGTATGAAGAACATAATATTTTTGTAAAAAAACGTTAGGAGTTATTTATATTATTTTTGCTCGAATATTTAACTGAAAAAGATGTCAGAAAACAATCAAGAAGTCTTCGATTCAACTAATTTATTAGTTTTTTTACTGAAATGGAAAAAGCCATTAATTATTCTCTGTGTTTCCGCAGCCATTATTTCTAGTGCTGTTTCGCTAATTATTCAAGAGAAATTTAAGTCGGTGGTGGTAATGTTTCCTGCATCAACAAACTCATTATCTAAAGCCTTAATAGCAGAAAGCAATGGAGGTAAATATGATGTAATGTCTTTTGGGGAAGAAGAACAAGCAGAGCAAATGCTTCAAGTGCTAAATTCTGACCATATTAGAACTCGAATTTGCCAAAAGTATAATCTCCTCGATCATTACGGTATCGATCCTAACGACTCTTACAAAAACACACAGCTTGCGGAGCAATATTCTAGCAACATTGGGTTTAGAAAAACTAAATTTCAATCGGTAGAGATTATCGTTATGGATATAAGTCGTGATACAGCTGCGTTAATAGCTAACGATATTTCTTCTTTATTAGATACAGTAATGAACAAAATGCAAAAACAAAGGGCGGTAAAAGCGCTCGAAATTGTTGAGGGAGAGTACAAAGAACTAGAAGATTTTATGAACGTAATGAATGACTCGCTCACGGTATTGAGAAAGTTAGGGGTTAACGATTACGAGAGCCAAGTTGAGATGTACACACAAGAATCTGCTAAGGCTTTGGTGAGTGGAAATCAGCGCGGGGTAGATGCAATTGAGGAGAAAATGAAAATTTTGTCCGAATACGGTAGTGCATATATGCAATTGTCTCAAACTATCGAATTTCAAACGGAACGGTTAGCAAATTTGAGGTTAAAATACAAAGAAGCCAGAGTGGATGCAACAGCTCAGATACCTTATAAATTTGTTGTAAATAGTGCTTTTGCGGCTGAAAAGAAATCATATCCCGTGCGGTGGCTTATTGTGGTAGTCTCTACTATTTCAGCATTTATGTTCGGTATTTTGATGATTATTGCAATAGAGAATTACAATCAACTTAGGGCACAAGGAAAACTGTAAATCGTGCTTCAATCTGCCAAATTAAAGTGGTTTTATTGGCTTGCGGGTTTGTTCGTGTTAGTCAATTCTTTGGCGATTTTCTTTGAATTTTACTGGTTAAATGGGTTGCCATTTGTTATCGTAATGGTAGCATTGACATTGTTTAAATTAGACACCTTGCTACTTGTTTTAGCATTTTTAGCACCGCTATCAATCAATTTAGAAGATTATTTGGGTGACGTAGGCCTAGGATTGTTTGTTCCAACTGAACCACTCTTGTTCGGTGTGCTTGCCATTACATCTCTTCGGTTTTTTGTCGATGGAAAATTCGATAAAAAAGTATTAAAACATCCAATATCTATTGCAATTGCAGCGAATATCATTTGGCTATTAATCACAAGTATAACGAGTCAAAATCCGTTGGTATCGTTCAAATTTGTGTTGTCACGCATTTGGTTTATTGTTGCATTTTACTTTTTGGGAGTCCATCTTTTTAAGAACAGAAAAAACATCACTAAATTTTTATGGATGTACACTTTAGGTGTAATGTGTGTAATAATTTATACCGTTATTCATCATGCTACATTTGGTTTTGCCGAAGACCCTGCGCACTATGTAATGCAGCCATTTTTTAAAGACCATACATCTTATGGTGCCGTTCAGGCGATGATGTATCCTTTTCTTATCTGGACATTATTGAACAAGAAAATAAGCTTTCATGTAAAGATGATTATTGTGTTCGTTTTTGCCATTTTTACTATCGGATTGGTATTGTCTTATACTCGTGCAGCTTGGGTTAGTTTGGTTGCTGCATTTGGCGTTGGGGTTCTGTTTTGGTGGAAAATAAAGTTTAGAACGGTTGCGTTAATTGGCGCTGTTCTGTTATTGGGTTTCTTCACGTTTCAAAACGAAATATTGCATTCGCTCAAAAAGAATAAAACAGAATCTTCCGAAGATTTTGCAGAACATGTTCAGTCTATTTCAAATGTGGCATCAGATGCATCGAACTTAGAACGACTAAACCGTTGGGCGTGTGCTTTTCGAATGTTTGCTGAGCGACCAATTGTTGGCTGGGGGCCGGGAACGTATGCCTTTTATTATGCTCCGTTTCAACACTCAAGTGAGTTAACGATTATCAGTACCAATGGAGGAGATAAAGGCAACGCCCATAGCGAGTACTTTGGTCCGCTTGCAGAAGCAGGACTTCTTGGTTCTTTAACTTTTGTGTTGATAATAGTTCTCGTGATTTACCATGCTGCCAAACTTTATATTCGATTAGAAGATAAAGAGATGAAAGCTTTAGTTATGATTTTACTACTCGGGTTAATTACTTATTTCGTTCACGGAATACTGAACAACTATTTAGATACCGATAAAATTGCCACACCATTTTGGGGGATGATTGCCGCTTTAGTAGCGATTGAGATTTATCATGAGAAGCCAAAAGGTAAATCTGAAAAACTTACAACACAATAACGCTATATCATCTATATAAGGTTGGACTTCTTTAAAAATAGCCAATTCTGTAGCCAATTCTTTATTCAGTTTTTTCATACCCAAAGCTTTCGAATTTTTTAGGTAATTAACCAACCTATCTGTGCCATATTCTTGCTTGGCATCGTTTTCTAGCTCCACAACGCCATCGGTATAACACATTAACGTTGACATTTCTGGTATTTCAATAATGCCGACTTCAAGTTTTGGAATTACATCAAACATCCCCAAGCCTGTACAGCCTTTATCTAAAAATTGAGTTTCGCCACTCGATTTTAAAATAGGCGGATTATGTGCAGCGTTTACGTAAACCAACTCTCGCGAAATAGTATTGTATTTTGCGATGAATAACGTGATAAATTTCTCTCCTTTAGCTGTCTGAAATACCTTTTCGTTAAGTTGGTGAACCAAATCTTCGAGCGTAGGATTTAGACTAACCAGCGCCCTTAAATTTGCTTGGAAGTTTGACATTAATAAGGCAGCAGAAACACCTTTTCCAGAGACATCGGCAAGGCAAAATAGAAATATGTTTTCGGTAATCTCGATGTAATCGTAGTAATCTCCACCGACTTGATGATGAGGTTTGTATAAAGCGGCAAGTTGTATTTTATGATTGTTGGGTAATTCTTCAGGAAACAACATTTTTTGCATTTCAGAGGCTAATTCAAGCTCCTTTTTCATCCCTTCTTGCTTTACATCTTGTTTCGCCAATCGTTTATTCTCTATAGCGACAGAAATAATACTTGCAAGGGTTTGGATGAATGTAAGGTGCTTGATAACTGGGCTAATTTTTATCGCTTCCTCGTTTAAATCTCCTAAAATTAAATAGGCGAGTGGCACACTTTTGTGGTACACAGGAATAACAACATCGAAGAAATTAAGGTGTTCTTTAGATGAAGATTCTATTGTCGTAATGTCTTTAAAGTGCTCAAGGTCGTTGCCAATGTTGAATTTTTTTTCGTTGCCTTTTACTCCATATTTTAGTACGCACTTCCAGTGTTTGCCTTGCTTACTGAATAGTACAGCACTACCAATAGATAGTTGGTTTTTTAGTATAAATTCGAAATGACTGAACAGTTCTTTCGAAGAGGCATTTTCATTAATTTCTTTAGTGATTTCTAGTAAAGAAAAAAGCTTAAACTTTAGTAGTTTAAGCTTTTTATATGTCTTTTGATCACTAGACATTCTTACTTTACTCGTTCGTTGTATTCGCCCTTTCGGGTGTCGATTTTAATTTTGTCACCCATGTTAATGAATAGCGGAACCTTAACTTCTGCGCCACAGTCAAGAGTTGCTGGTTTCATAGTGTTGGTTGCTGTGTCGCCTTTAATTCCAGGCTCGGTGTAGGTAACTTCTGCATTAATAAACTGAGGTAATTCGCATCTTAACACTTTCTCTTCTTCTGCATGAAATAAAATTTCACAATTAATGCCATCGACTAGAAACTGAGGGTTATCAATCAGTTTTTCATCAATAAATATTTGATCGTAGGTTTCATTATGCATAAAATGAACGCCCAAGTCATCCTTATATAGGTACTGGTATGGTCTTCTTTCAATTCGCACGGTGTCGATTTTAACGCCTGCGGTAAATGTGTTCTCTAACAATCTACCAGTAGTAAAACTCTTTATTTTAGTTCGCACAAATGCAGGACCTTTTCCTGGTTTTACGTGTTGAAATTCAACTATTGTCCAAAGGTCGTTGTTGAAATTTATACAAAGTCCGTTTCTAAAATCTGATGTTGTTGCCATTTACTGTTTTTTAATGTGTTTCAAATGTAACTATTTTTTAAAGTCCTCAATGTTTATGGTTTTGTTGCAGAACTCATATTCATGAGATTGGTCATTAGAACAAACAACGATTAGTCTATTTTCTGAATATTCAGAAATTAGTTTTTTATACCAGTCAAAACCATTTTTATCTAGGTTGTTGGTTGGCTCGTCAAGTAACAAAATTGAGGTATCGGCAAGAATTGCTAATCCTAATTTTACTCGCTGTTTCATCCCAGAGGAATAATACTTTAGTTGTTTGTTTTTAGAAGATTCTAGTTGAAGTATTTTAGGAATTTCAGTTAGTTTGACACCATCAATAAATGACTTGAATTTGCTTTGTAATTCGATTGATTCTACTAACGTATAATCTTCGAATAACTCAAGATAAGGTGCACAAATACTTAGGTGTTTGTAGATATTTTCTGCGTCAATTTTGGTTTCGTTGATGGAATATGAAATAGTACCATCGGATGTTTCATAGCGTCCTGCCAACGTTTGTAAAAAGGTAGATTTTCCAGAACCATTTCGTCCTAGAACTACATAATTGTTTTTTGAGGATAATTCAAGATTTACTTTTCGGAATATCCATTCTCTATTAAATCGTTTGCCGATATCATCAAGATGAATTTTTAGCATGATAATGTTTATGCTCCTCGCATTACGCCTTTATCAGAAGCTTCGATAAAATCGATAATTTGTTTTTTAGCATCTGAATCATCGAACCCTGCTTTAGCTTGAGCAACGCCTTTAGATGTGTTTTGATTTTTTACAAAAATTGTTCTGTAAATATCCTCTATTTGCTTTACCGTATTATCGTCAAAACCTCTTCTTTTTAGACCAATAGAATTAATACCAACATACGATAACCGCTCGCGAGCAACCTTGACGAACGGGGGAATGTTTTTACGAACTAAAGAAGCACCACAAACAAAAGCATGAGCTCCAATTTTTATGAATTGCTGAACGGCAACAAGCCCTTCCATAATTACAAAATCTTCAACTTCGATATGTCCAGCAAGGGTAACATTATTTGCCAAGATGCAATGGTTGCCTACTATGCAGTCGTGTGCTACATGCACGTATGCCATAACTAAACAATTACTACCTACGGCAGTTCTCATTTTATCGGTAGTGCCTTTATTGATGGTTACACACTCTCTAATAACAGTGTTATCACCAATTTCTGTAGTTGTGTTTTCACCGTTATATTTTAAATCTTGTGGTATTGCGGAGATTACTGCTCCAGGAAAAATTTTGCAATTTTTGCCTATTCTAGCCCCATCCATAATGGTTACGTTGGGTCCAATCCAAGTCCCATCGCCAATTTCTACATCGCCATAAATGCTTGAAAAAGGCTCTATGGTAACGTTTTTGCCTATCTTAGCATTAGGATGTATGTACGCTTGCGGCTGGCTCATTCTTTTTTTCTTGCTTAACTATTTGTGCCATTAATTCTCCTTCGGCAACTAATTTGTTGCGAACATACGCACTTCCTTTCATTTGACAAATTCCTCTTCGCACAGGAGCCATCATTTCTAGTTTAAAAATGAGTGTATCGCCTGGTAAGACCATCTTTTTGAACTTAACATTGTCAATTTTTAAAAAGTAGGTTGAGTAATCTTCAGGATTGTCAACCATACTCAATGTAAGAATTCCGCCTGTTTGTGCCATGGCTTCAACAATTAAAACTCCAGGCATTACAGGATTCCCCGGAAAGTGTCCCCTAAAAAAGTCTTCGTTCATCGTTACGTTCTTAACGCCAACAATGTGTTCTTTTCCAAGTTCAATAATCTTATCTACCAATAAAAAAGGAGGGCGGTGGCAATAAATTCATGATGTCATTGATATCATAAACAGGTTCAGCATCCAAATCAAATGTTGGTACAGCACGTTTGTCTTTTTTGAAATGTTTTTTAATCACTTTCGCGAAAGCAACATTTGCTGCATGCCCGGGTCTTCCAGCTAAAACATGACCTTTTATAGGTTGTCCAACTAACGCTAAATCCCCTACAATATCCAAAAGTTTATGACGAGCAGGTTCGTTTCTAAAACGTAATTCTAAATTATTGAGATACCCAATCCCTTCAACTTTAATTTCAGGTTTATTAAATAATGTTTGAAGTTCCTGCAACCTTTCAGGGCTAACTTCCTCATCAACCATTACAATGGCGTTATCAACATCGCCACCTTTAATTAAACCGGCCTTGAACAATGCTTCAACTTCTCGTAAGAAAACGAAGGTTCTACAAGAGGAAATCTCTTTTTGAAACTCACCAATATGGTACATTGAGGCGTGCTGTGTTCCTAGCAATGGAGACTTGTAATCGACCATTACCGTTAATCGAAACTCGTCTTGCGGTACAATTAACATTTCTACATGCTTTTCTGGATCTTCGAAAGTTAGGTTCTCTTTAATTACGAGATAATTCCTATCTGCTTCTTGTTCTTTAATACCAACGGCTTCAATAGCATTTACATATTGTCGAGCGCTACCATCTAAAATCGGAATTTCGGGGCCATCAATTTCGATAAGTGCATTGTCAACCCCCATTCCAACTAATGCGGCAAGTACATGTTCAGTAGTGTTAATTTCTGCACCATTTTGCTCCAAGGTTGTACCTCTTTTTGTGGTAGTTACGTTGTCAACATTGGCATCTATAGTTGGTTGTTCCGGTAAATCAACTCGTTTGAAAACAAACCAATGATTTTCCGGAGCAGGTTTAATTGTCATGTTTACCTTACAACCCGTGTGCAATCCAATCCCTGAAATAGAAATATCTTGCTTTAATGTTTTTTGCTTATCACTCATTAGATCTTCTCTTTAAGTGTGTTTAATTCGTTTTCTAAACGGTCGATTGTTTGTTTTAGTTTAGGAAGTTTCCTAAACATTACATAAGACCTTTTGTATTCACCGATTCCGAATGCGGGAGAACCTTGTATAATTTCTCCTTCATTTTCTATGTTTTGCCCAATGCCCGATTGTGCGGCTATTTTTACGCCATTTGCAATGGTTAAGTGCCCGATAATTCCAACTTGCCCACCAATCATGCAGTTTTTACCAACTTTGGTAGAACCTGCAATTCCTGTTTGAGAGGCGATAACCGTATTTTCGCCAATTTCCACATTGTGCGCAATTTGTATCAGGTTATCTAATTTGACACCTTTTCGGATGATAGTAGAACCCAAAGTTGCCCGATCGATTGTTGTATTAGCCCCAATTTCTACGTTGTCTTCTATAATAACATTTCCTAGGTGGATAATCTTTTGGTAGTCGTTTTCTGAGTTCGGTGCAAATCCAAAACCATCGCTACCGATTACAACACCCGACTGCAGAATACAGTTATTACCAATTTGGCCCCCGTGTAATACCTGACAACCACCATGAATTACACAGTTGTCGCCAATTTTTACATTTGCTTCGATAACAACTCCTGCCGAAATACTACAATTTTCACCAATGGTAGCCGAGCTATCTATAAAAGCATTTGGAGATATTTCAGGTTCTTTTTTTGTGTATTGATGGTAGGTCTCTATAAGTTTAGTAAAAGCTAATCGGGCATCTTCTACACGGATTAAGGTACAAGAAGGTTTTACCGCTTGTTCTAACTTAAAACCAGTATTTAGAATAATTATGGAAGCATCGTTGTCGTATATATATTTTGCATAAGCTTCATTGGATAAAAAACAAATAGAGCCAGTTTTCCCTTCCTCAATTTTAGCTAATTGATTAACAGTAATTTGAGAGTCGCCTTCAACTTCTCCGCTTAATAATTCTGCTATTTGTTGTGCCGAAAACTCCATTAATGCTCTTAAGAGCAAAAGTACTAATATAAGGTGTTAACTGGTTTTGAGGAATGCAAACTTATTAACAACGAGATAATGCGGCTATCGAGCTTTAATCAACAAAGGTAGATTACAATAGTTTTACTGTTTTTTTGCAGATATACTTGTAGTAATAATTGTCAAGAGTTTCAAGTCGCACTGAGTCTACAATATTTTTAGGGATTGTTTCACAATCTTCATAGTGTATTAGTGTATGTGGAGTGAAAATAGTATTATCATATATAATTAACACATAGTCAATATAGGTTATTGATTCATTCCCATTACCTACTTTACGAGAAACGCATATTGGACTTTTAAAGGCATTTTTCAATAAAATCGCTGCATCTTCATTGCCAATAATCTGAGATAAAGTTTTAAAATGACTTTCCACATCGAATCCTTCGGTAAAAAAGCATTTATCCCAAAAGAGAGAATTCAATGCTTTCAATGTGTCACCTCTGCCCAGATTACAACGACTATAATCAATTTGTTTGCGACTTTCTATCCAACCATTTGCCCAATCGCCATCTGCATGAACGTCTAAATAAGTAACCTCTTCCTCATCAATCAACGGTATTGCCTTATCAAATTGAGATAGCAGAATGTACACTTCTCGTAAACTTCGTATTATATCAACTTCGAGTTCATGCGCCTTTAGAAGGTGGGAGTCTTTTATCGTATAACGAACATACGTAAGATTATTCCGGTTTCGATAGAGGTATTCTAAAGCTGTTTTTGCTTCTTCTAAATGTTTTCGGTTAAATTCCATCTCAGCCAATTTGAAAACACATTCACTTGGAACGCTTGAATAACCAATTTTGTTAACATTTTTGATATATGCGGATGTGTCTGTTTTGCAGAGTACAATTAAATTGGTTAACGAGCTATCATTTATTTGCTGTGAAAATCCTTTCGTGAAGAATATTATAGAGACAAGCAGCGTGAATAGTTTCATTTTTTGTTAAGTACTTAAGTAACACAAATAATGTTTCTCAACTGCCCCTTTTGTATAAGTGATATGGGCTATATAGTTTCACTAAGTTTTATTGGATTTTGTCTGCAATCGAAAACGTTAGCAATTTTAATTTGGCGTTTGTCTTCTTCAATCCAGTAAATTACTTTATAATTCTTGACAATTAAATATCTAAATTCTTGTTTTCGTTGTGCCAGCAGGTGTTCTATTTGACCAATTCTTGGTGAGTGTTTCAATGATATTGTGGAGTCGATAATATTGGTAATCATTTTTGAAGCTAAGTTTAATCCAACTTCTTTTTTGTAATAGTTATAAATGTCTTCAAGTTTGTTTTCTGCGAACCGAGTCCAAAGAACAGTTAACTCCATTTTTTGATTTTCTCTTTTAAGTCTTCGGCAGAAATTGTTTTTCCGTTTTCGGCATCTTTAATTGCTAAATCAATTTCAGAATTAAATTGACTTTCGCTTAGTGGATAGAGGTTATTTTTCGTTTTTTTTTTAAAAAAGCTTCTAATCCACTGATTATTTCTTCATTCTGAATTCTCAAAAATTCCTGAATAAACGATATTTTTCTCGACTGTAAATCCATTTAGATTGGTTTGGTGTTATAAAGGTACTAAATTTTTTACGAAATTGGCGTATTCAAATAACATAAATAATGCTTTTTGATAGGTTCGGAGACTACTGAAGCATTCAATAAATCAGCGGTTTCAGAAATTTCTTTAATTGTACCATCTTTATGCAAGATGTTGATTTCGTCTTGCTTAAAATTGTAAGTCGAATTTTTTATTGAATCGGTAAAAACAAAATAGATTAACTGTTCTTCGGTTAAATCACTATTTTGAAGAATAGCTTTCTTTTTATTAGCGACTTCATCTTTAGAAAATGCCGTATTACGAATATCAACTTTTAGTAAGTTTCGATTGAGCAGAATGTTGCATAATCTACTTAGAACTGGGTCGGGGTTGTACCTCCAAATTTTTATAGCAGACATTACATCAATGTCATCAAGTTTAGAAAAACAATCAAGTATTTCGATATTTTCGAAGTCCGTTTTCGAATAAGAATTCGCCATAAATCGGTCGAAATTTTTGTTGACCGAAATCTCTTTATCTTGTGTTGCGAGTTCTTTGGCTCTTTTTAAAACATTCATCAACGTAAACTCTGCCGAAAGCACCGTTTTATGGAGGTAAACTTGCCAGTACATCGACATTCTTGCTACTAAATAATTCTCAACAGAGTAAATCCCCTTAGCTTCTACAACCAGTTGGTCGTTAATTACATTAAGTGTTTTTATAATCCGTTCAGAGCCAATTTCCCCATCTTCAACACCGCTAAAATAACTGTCACGCTTAATGTAATCCAAACGGTCCATATCCAACTGACTGGAAACCAATTGGTGAAGAAAAGTTTTGCTGTACTCGTTTTTAAAGATTTGGATCGCTAGATCTAATTTCCCGTTAAACTCTTTGTTTAATTGGGTCATAAACAACAACGAAATATGCTCGTGATGAACGCCTTCAACAATACTATGCTCTAAGGCGTGAGAAAAAGGACCATGTCCAATATCGTGAAGTAGAATTGCAATTAATACACCTTCTTCTTCTTGCCCTGAAATTTCATTGCCTTTATCTCGAATCGTTTTAATGGCTTGCTGCATCAAATGCATAGCGCCCAAGGCATGTTGAAACCGGTCGTGATTCGCACCTAAATATACCAAATGTGTTAACCCCAATTGTTTTATTCGTCTTAACCGTTGAAAATAAGGGTGTTCGATAAGCTCGAAAATTATTCCTGTTGGGATAGAAATAAAACCATAGATAGGGTCGTTAAAGAGTCGGTTGCTAATTGTTGATTGGTTGCTCACTTAAATAGTATTTTTACACTTTAAATAACTCGACCAAATTATGGAAAATATCAAGATTTTATGGGCAGATGACGAAATTGATTTGTTAAAACCTCATGTCATGTTTCTTGAACAAAAAGGATTTACCGTTGAAACTGTAAACAATGGCGATGATGCCATTGATAAAGTGAACGAGAAAAACTTTGATATTGTCTTTCTTGATGAAAACATGCCTGGAATATCTGGTTTAGAAGCTTTAACGCGAATAAAGGCTAAACATCCTTCGCTGCCTATTATCATGATTACTAAAAGCGAGGAAGAATCAATCATGGAAGAAGCGATTGGCTCTAAAATTTCTGATTACTTAATAAAACCAGTAAATCCTAATCAGATTTTGCTTTCACTGAAACGGAATTTGGATTCGAAACGGTTACGTTCAGAGAAATCTACATCGAATTATCAGCAAGAATTTCGCGAAATTGCTATGACTCTTTCTGGGAATTTATCTGTTGAAGAATGGGGTGAAATCTATAAGAAATTAGTCTATTGGGAGTTAGAATTGGAAAACGGAAATGACGAGAGTATGACCGAAATTCTAACTATGCAAAAGCAGGAAGCTAATGCACAGTTTTTTAAGTTCATTCAACGAAATTATATTGATTGGTTGCATTCTTCAGATGATGCGCCAATTATGTCACACACGTTATTTAAGGAAAGAATTGCACCTAAAATTGAAGGTAGTCAGCCAGTATTCTTATTGTTGATTGATAACCTGCGTTACGATCAATGGCAAATGATTCGTCCCATTATGCGAGAGTATTTTAATGTTGACAACGAAGAGCTTTTTTATAGTATTTTGCCAACAGCAACCCAATATTCTCGAAATGCACTTTTTGCGGGGTTAATGCCTTCAGAAATTGAAAGTCGTTTTCCCAAGTTGTGGAAAAATGAAAATGACGAGGGCGGAAAAAACATGCACGAAGATGAATTCCTTAAAGAGCAATTGAGGCGATTAGGCAAGAATGTAAAATCATCGTACAACAAAATCACAAATCACGCTGCGGGTAAAAGATTGGTAGATAATTTCAGTAATATTCAGCACAATGATTTTAATGTAATCGTTTACAATTTTGTAGATATGTTGTCGCATGCTAGAACCGATATGGAAGTCATTAAAGAATTGGCAGATGACGAAGCGGCATATCGTTCGTTAACGGTTTCTTGGTTCGAGCATTCTCCGTTATACGATATCGTTAAAAAAATTCATGCCTGTAAAGGGAAAATACTTATCGCGACCGATCATGGAACAGTACGTGTTAAGGAACCCACGAAGGTTATTGGCGATAAATACACGAATACGAATCTTCGTTACAAAGTAGGAAAAAACTTGCAGTACAACCCTAAAGATGTGTTTGAAGTACGTAATCCAGACGATATTTTTCTTCCAAAAACCAATGTAAGCTCAACCTATCTTTTTGCAAGAGAGGATAAGTTTTTCGCATACCCGAATAATTTTAACCATTACGTAAAGCTCTACAGAGATACGTTTCAGCATGGTGGTATTTCTATGGAAGAAATGTTGATTCCCTTTATTGAATTGAGTCCGAAGTGATGAATTTATTCAATTTTTTCCCCTCTTGGCGAAGAGGGTTCGGGAGATTGGAATTTGGTGTCAACCCCTCGAAATATCTTTTCCAAGGGGGAGGCTTTTATTGTGTCATAAGTCACTGAATATGTTGCAATTAGAATCCAACTCGCTAGAAGACTTAGGCGGATTAGCCAAACAAATTATTAAGCTAACTAATGAAAGAGTCTTCGCCTTTTATGGTGAGATGGGCGCAGGGAAAACTACACTTATCAAAAAAATTGTAGAGGCATTGGGCTCTGAGGATGAAACAAGTAGTCCAACTTTTGCATTAGTCAATGAATATTATTCTCAGGAAGTTGGTACTATTTACCACTTCGATTTTTTTCGTATCGAAACAGAAGAAGAAGCGTTCGATATTGGTTATGAAGACTATATATATAGTGGTAATTATTGCTTTATCGAGTGGCCCGAAAAAATTGCTAACCTTTTACCACCAACCTACGTAAGGATTACTATTACAGACCAGGAAAGTAAAAGAGTAATCACCTTAGAAGAGCAAAACCAATGATCACTTCACAAGATTTGTTGAAGTCCCTTTCTCATTCTGCATCGCTTCAAACGCAAGAAGAAATGCTAGAAGTAGGCAAGAAAAAGGGCAAATTGTATATCGGAATTCCCAAAGAAACCTCATTTCAAGAAAATCGAGTAGCGCTTGTGCCAACTTCGGTAGCTTTTTTGTGCAATAATGGACATAAGGTTGTAATTGAGACTGGGGCAGGTAAAGCATGTAAATATTCTGACACCGATTATAGCGAGGCAGGCGCTGAAATAGCTGATGGAGTCCAAGAGGTATATAAGGCAGATATTGTTTTAAAAATTGAACCACCAACTTTGAAGGAAGTGGAGTTGATGCAGCACAAGCAGACTTTGATTTCGGCACTACAACTCACCGTGCAACAAAAAGATTTAATAAAAAAATTGATGGCAAAACGCATTACCGCCATCGCATGGGATTACGTAAAAGACCTCGAAGGAATTTTGCCAATAGTCCGCTCCATGGGCGAAATTGCTGGAAATACTACAATACTTATCGCTGCTGAATATTTAAGTAATGCCAACGATGGTATGGGGCAAATGCTGGGTGGGATTTCAGGCGTTGCACCAAGCGAAGTAGTTATTTTGGGTGCAGGAACAGTTGGTGAATTTGCTGCACGCTCGGCAATAGGTTTAGGTGCTCAGGTTAAGGTTTTTGACAACTCTACTTATCGTTTACGAAGAATGCAAAACAGTATAGGATCCCGATTATATACATCAACATTGCAACCCGAAGTGTTGAAACAAGCCCTGAAAACTGCTGATGTAGCCATCGGAGCTATTCGAGCTGTTGAAGGAAGAACCCCCTGCGTGGTTACAGAAGAAATGGTTGAAACCATGAAAGATGGTTCTGTGATTGTTGATGTAAGCATAGATCAAGGTGGTTGTTTTGATACTTCTGAAGTTACAAGTCACGAAAAGCCAACTTACATTAAGTATGGAGTGATTCATTATTGTGTGCCAAATATTGCCTCACGCGTATCGAGAACAGCATCAACGGCATTAAGTAATATTTTTGCACCAATTCTTGTCGATACAGGCGAAGAAGGTGGTATTGGTAATATGATTAAAAAGCACCCGGGTGTATGTGCAGGAGTTTATATTTACAACGGAACGCTTACAAATCAATACATGGGCGAAACGTTTGGTATTCCATATAAAGATTTAGGCTTGCTTATGGCGGCTTTTTAGCCTTATTTTGCACTCAACAAATCGCTAATGGCAAGAAGAATTAGAGTGTATGCTTTCGGTATAATTTTAGGATGCGTAATGACGTACTTCTTTTTGCGAAGAGGTGAGCACGATTTTACTTTTTGGCTGCCAGAACAACGAGTTTTAACCGAAATTTCAGATTCATTGACTTACTCAGAATCGGCAGAATGTTATCTCGAATGTTATTCAATTGATAAAAGAAGTGTCTTGAAAATCATCAAAGATGGAGATGTAAATTTCGGCAAAAGCTCTACAAAGGATAAGCCGAAAATATATTATGTAGAAGGTGAATCGATCTCTGGTAAGTTGTTTTTTCTTAGAGCAAAAATGTTGCCCAACCACGCTGAAATTGTTGAAATTAAGCTGGTTGATAATCCATTACAATGTGATTGCTGATGTTTGAAATAAAATCAGATGATTACTCAGTTTTTGTTGGGGATGTGTTAACCAAGGCGGATGAGTTTATTGGCAAACACTACGCTCGGTGTAAAAAAGTGATTTTGGTGGATGAAAATACGGCCGAATATTGCCTTCCTAAAATTCAAGCGTTACCATCATTGTTAAATGCCGAAGTTTTGCAAATTCAAAGTGGAGAAGAGCACAAGACCATAGAAACAACATCGCACATTTGGAAATATTTATCTTCAATTAAAATTGACAGAACGGCTCTTTTTATCAATGTTGGAGGAGGGGTAATTGGTGATATGGGTGGGTTTGCAGCTTCGACATATAAACGAGGAATAGATTTTGTAAATTTCCCGACTACACTGCTTTCTCAGGTAGATGCTTCGGTAGGAGGAAAATTAGGGGTTGATTTTGAAGGATTAAAAAATGAAGTAGGCGTTTTCAAAAACCCAAAAGCAGTTTTTGCGCATACCGAGTTTTTACAAACGCTAGATGATCGTCAAATCCTTTCTGGTTTTGCCGAAATAATAAAGCATTCGCTGATAGCTAGTCGTAATTATTTTGATGAAATTCAAGACCTAAATTTTGAAGCTATACAAGAACTTGACAATGTAATCAAACAATCGGTTGAAATTAAAAACAACATTGTACTCAAAGATTTTCAAGAAAAGAGCACCCGTAAAGCGTTAAATTTTGGACATACGATCGGGCACGCAATCGAGAGTAATCTGTTGGGCAGTAAATCTTCTTTATTGCATGGCGAAGCTATTGCAATCGGTATGATTTGTGAAACATACTTATCATACAAAGCGGGATTTATTTTAATGGAAGATGCAATGGAAGTGGCTAACTATATTAACGCTGTTTTTCCAAAAATAGATATAGATTCAAGTAATTATCATCGACTAATTGAATTGATGCAGCACGATAAAAAGAATACGCTGCAGGGAATAAATTTTACGTTGCTAAAAAGAATTGGCGAAGTAGAGGTGAACCAAATTTGTGAAGTAGATCAAATTATCGAAGCATTAGAGTTTTACAAAAACCATTAAGGTTTTGTTGTCGATTGAGCGAAGATAAAACGACATGAAGCTATCTAAACCAAATACCAATATTCAAGGGGCGGCTCATCTTCCAGCATCAAAAAGTGAAAGTAACAGAGCGTTAATTATTGAGGCATTACTTAGTGAGAAGCACTTGGTAGGTAATGTTTCGAAGGCTGCTGACACTCAAACGCTAGTTCGAATTTTAAAAGAATTTCGAGAAGGAAATGTTGAATTTGATGTTGGTCCAGCGGGCACAACCATGCGGTTTTTAACAGCTTTTTTTTCTGTTCAAAAGGGAAGACAAACCTTGACGGGATCGGAACGGATGAAACAGCGTCCTATAAGTATCTTAGTTGATGCACTTCGAACTTTGGGCGCTTCGGTTGATTATGTAAAGAAAGAAGGTTATCCACCCGTAAAAATTAACGAATCTCAACTTGTCAGTAACGAAATTGAAATTGATGGGGGTGTGAGTAGTCAATATATTTCTGCATTAATGCTCATTGCCCCAACGCTTACTGGGGGGTTAGAAATTAAGATTTTTAACGATTTAGTTTCGGGACCATATCTAGAAATGACGGCTAGCATTATTAGGCATTTTGGAGGGGAAGTTATGTTCAGTCAATCGTCAATTCGTATTTCTCCTAAAAAATACAATTCGGTAAGTTTTAGTGTCGAATCAGACTGGAGTGCTGCGTCATATTGGTACGAAATCGTGGCTTTTTCTGACACGGCAGAAATTGAGTTAAAAGGGCTAAAAAAAGATAGTTTACAAGGTGATTCGATTGTGGTTGAAATATTCAAAAATTTCGGAGTGGAGACAAATTTCACAACTGGTAATGTGATTCTGAAAAAAGTAGATGTTGCACTTCCAGCATTGTTTGAGTATGATTTTACTCTTTGTCCAGATTTAGCGCAGACAATAGCTGTAACCTGTGTAGGATTGGGTGTCGAAGCGAAATTAACAGGACTAAAAACCTTAAAAATTAAGGAAACAGACAGAATTGTAGCTTTGCAGAACGAATTAAGAAAATTCGGAGTACAAACTGAAGGAGGGGAAAGCTGGTTAAAAATTCAGGCAATAAAACTTTCAACTTTCAACTTGGAACTTTCAACTCCGGTTGAAACCTACGAAGATCACCGAATGGCAATGGCTTTTGCAC
The DNA here is from genome assembly GCA_016763645.1 of Flavobacteriales bacterium. Taxonomy (GTDB): domain Bacteria; phylum Bacteroidota; class Bacteroidia; order Flavobacteriales_G; family NORP312; genus NORP312. The sequence goes on along the minus strand of JAESTK010000149.1, from coordinate 3,511 downwards.
CCCTTGCGCTGAAATGTGGTGTGCTGGAAATAGAAAATCCAGAAGTTGTTGAGAAATCTTACCCCTCTTTTTGGAAAGATTTGGAGCAAGTAGGATTTTTAATTGAGAAGTAATTTCCCTATTTTTGGATGCGGTAAATTTCGGTTATGAAAAAAATATTTCCTTTATTATTTATCTTATTTATTACATCATATGCAGTTTTTGCACAAGAAGATGATGTATTTGTAATTGTGGATCACATGCCTTCTTTTGTTGGAGGTGAGGAAGAAATGAATAAGTTTTTTCTGGAAGAAATGGAGTATCCGAGTTTGGCTGCCGGTGGAGGGATTAGAGGAAAGGTTCATGTGGGTTTTATTGTGGATGAAGAAGGAAACATTAGCAATATAAAAATATTAAGAGGCAAACCGATGGGATTAAGTAAGGAGGCTATCCGTTTGGTGAAAAAAATGCCCAAATGGGCTCCAGGTAAACAAAACGGGAAACTGGTAAAAGTACAAATGACAATTCAAGTAGATTTTCCACTAGAGTTAAGATCCTATAAGCATGAGAACAAAAAAATAAGGTGTAACTCAATGCCTAATTTTGACCAGTACGGAACATCTGTATATTATGATAGTCAGTATTTTGTATGGGTTTACAACGAGGCAATAAATGCACTAAAACACAAAAAGTACCAAAAAGCAGAAGAATTATTTGACCAAGCATTAGAAATTTGTGGCCCAGTAGGTATTGGAAGCTCCCATGTGTATTTTAATAGAGCCATTGCTAAAATGTACCAAGGTAAAGATTCGTTGGCTTGTGGCGATTTTAGAAGAGCCCGTAAAATTGGCTATGCCCAAATTGATAAAACGATTAAGGAAGTTTGTGAAGAGTAGTTTTTTTGCTAAAACCCTTCACTAAGAAACTCCGTTAAGCTCAATTCAAAATAGTCAGCTATTTTATATAGAGTTGTAAACGAGACATCTCTTTTTCCTTGCTCTAGTCTTCCGAAATGTATTCCCGTAGCATTATTAGCTTCCTCCTGACTGACACCTTTAGCCAAACGTAATTTTTTTACACGTGTGGCTAAATTTAGCAGAAGAAAACTTGTTTCCATGACCGAAAAGTCATATTTTAGCTTTCAACTGACAATGACTGTTCGGTGAGTTATTTTAGGCGAACAAGCTAACAAGAATCGTATAGAACTTAATTTTTTAATATATTGTTGAATATTAGTAACTAAATCTACATTATGACATCTTTTAAAGTAATATGCTTGTTTCGAAAAATCATGCTAATAGCTGTAATTACTGCTGTGCCGTTTTTAATGGTAGCCCAAAACGGCAATAGCAATTCTAATGCTGGAGGCAACGGAAATGGAGCTACAAATAAATTAACTCCAACAGGAAAAATTGGAATTGGCACAATGTCTCCGAATTCTGAATTTGAAGTAATAGGCAAAACAGATTTAAAAGGCGAAATGGAAGTTTCAGGTAAGGTTAACATGAAAGATTCTTTAAAAGTTGAGAAAGCGCTTGACGTATATGGTAAGGGGCGTTTTAATAATGGCATTGAGGTGTCTTATGAGGCAAGGTTTAAACAAGACGCTGTTGTAGAAGGCTATATGAAATTGAAAGCATTAGAAGATATGACCTTAAATTACGATAGGTACATGTTTGTTGACCCATCCGGAGCAATGAAGATTAATAATACTGTTAAATCGACAAGTACACATGCTTTGGATATTACGGGAGATTTTGTAACGACTGGTAAAAGTGAATTTAAGAATGAGGTTATACTAGATTATTTAGAAGACTTAGACTTGGTTCAAGGAGAGGTTAGGCCGCTTTACATTGGGGCAAATGGGATAGTAGAAGCTGGACATAATACCCCTCGACCAGAGCATCTTTGTGGGGGCGCAGCTTCATCTGCATTGCCAATTATGCCTTTTAATTCTGTGCCAGGTTCTGATAACGTATTTTTATGTGGTTTTAATTTAGGTATAGGTCTTGCTCTGCCTCAATACCCATTAGATGTTGCTGGTAATGCACATATAAGTGGAGAGTTAAAAATAGGAAGGAATTCTTTATATTTAGGTACAAATACTACAGGAACAGCGGGTGCGTTTAATTATATTTACACAGATGATGCAGCTTTAAAAATTAATTCTGATGAAGGGCAAGTGGGGGGTGTGCAAAACACATTGATTAACCCAGATGGTGGACAAGTTGGTATTGGAACAACAATGCCTAACGCTAGTTTGCAAATTGATCGAAATCAAGACGGAGCGGCATTATCAATTAATCATATTGTTAGTGCAGAGTACTCTCGAGCTTTTCTAATTAATGTTAATAAAGAAGAAACCGCTGCAATTTGTGTTAGTAGGAACGGACAAGATGTTTTTAAAGTAAGAGGTAATGGAGTAGTGAACGTTAGTAAAACTTTATACGCAAAAACTGTAAAAGTTAGAGCCGACCCAACGTCATTTCTTTGGCCAGATTATGTTTTTGAAAAAAAATATGATTTGATGAGTGTACACGAAGTCGAACAATACATAAAAGAAAACAAACACCTACCTGGTGTACCATCAGAAAAAGAAGTACTAGAAAACGGAATTGATTTAGGAGCAATGGATGCGGCTATACTTAAGAAAGTAGAAGAATTATATCTATATGTTATCGAGCTGAAAAAAGAGAATGATTTTCTTAAATCTGAAGTAGAACTGCTAAAACAGAGATAGAATGAAAATTATGGTTTACGTATTAGTTATAATTACCACATTTTTTTTCAATGCCAGCTTGGGATTTACACAGTCAATTGAGAGTATTGATTTAGAGAGTAAATACCATTTTAAAAATTACTTTGGGTATGACAAATTACAGACGGTAACAAGTGAAGAAGAGGATAAAATAGTCAAATATGCCATATCATTAGGCTTGATTGAACATGCCATAATGAAGAACGGAGACACTGCAATAGCTAACCTTTATTATTTGCTTCCTAGAGTGAGAGGCATCCACAACAGTCCTTGGCTTGATTCATTTTCTACAAGGGGTAGCGAACTAGATTATAAAGGTGTTGATTACAGGACTATATATAGTATTATCAGGGCAGACGCTTTTATACAAGGTAAAGTAGTTGATGTGCGATACGTTTCTCAAGAGCTGTGGGATAAATGCTATAATTTCAAAACTGAGTTTGTTGTTGAGGTCATTGAAGTTGTCCATTCTTATATGGACATAAGTGTGGGAGACTTTGTGTTGGTCTGCGAAGAGCAGGGCTATACTGGCGGATGTGGTGTTAACCCTCAGCCAAAGCCAGTAGTCTTTGAGCAAATGTCACACCGTAAATTCTATGGAATAGGTGATACTTCTTATTTTGCCTTAGAGCATCATATTACATATCAAAATTTCTTCTACTTTAAAGAATATAAACTGAAGAAGTACGATGAGCAAAAGTTCAAATTAAGCTATTATCTAGGCGCTATAATGATAGCAAAAGAAAATCCATCAATAGTAGATGAATCAATTTT
>JAESTK010000274.1 GCA_016763645.1 Flavobacteriales bacterium | reverse complement strand
TGAACAACAAATCCGCTTCCTGATGGGGATACTTTAAGTGATGCATCTTTAACGTCACCTGCTTTATCACCAAAAATAGCTCTCAATAATTTTTCTTCTGGAGTTGGGTCAGTTTCTCCTTTAGGAGTAATCTTACCTATTAGAATATCGCCTGGTTTTACCTCAGTACCTATTCTAATTAATCCATCTTCATCAAGGTTTTTAGTAGCTTCTTCACTTACGTTAGGAATATCAGCTGTTAATTCTTCGATTCCACGTTTAGTATCTCTTACTTCTAAGGTGTGCTCAGTGATGTGAAGTGATGTAAAAACATCGTTTCTAACCACATCTTCAGAAATCACAATAGCATCTTCAAAGTTATAACCGTTCCATGGCATAAATGCCACTTTTAAGTTTCTTCCTAGAGCCAATTCCCCTCCTTGAGTTGCATATCCTTCACACAACACCTGACCACCTACAACTTTTTCTCCTTTCTTAACAATAGGACGTAAATTGATACAGGTATTTTGATTGGTTTTAGAGAATTTAGTTAATGGATACGATTTAAAATCGTCACCAAAACTCACTAATTTTTCATCATCACTTCTGTTGTACTTAACGACAATCTCGTTTGCATCAACATAATGAATAACTCCATTTCCTTCTGAATTAATCAACACGCGTGAATCTTGCGCAACTGGTGCTTCTAAGCCTGTACCAACAACGGGAGATTCTGCTATCATTAATGGCGTTGCTTGACGCTGCATGTTAGACCCCATCAGAGCTCTGTTCGCATCATCATGCTCTAAAAACGGAATTAAAGAAGCCGCTATAGAAGCAATTTGATTTGGTGCAACATCCATAAGGGTAATACCTTCTGGTCCAGTAATCGGGAAATCACCTTCAAACCTTGCTTTAATTTTCTCGTTTTTGAATTGACCATCTTCACTAATTGGTGCATTAGCTTGAGCAATTGTTTGCTCATTTTCTTCTTCTGCACTTAAATAAATGATGTCGTTGTTCTTCAGGTTTACTTTACCGTCACTTACCTTTCTATATGGTGTTTCAATAAACCCAAGTTTATTCACCTTCGCGAATACACAAAGTGAGGAAATCAAACCAATGTTTGGCCCCTCAGGAGTTTCGATTGTACACAAACGACCGTAGTGCGTGTAGTGAACATCACGAACCTCGAAACCAGCTCTCTCTCTCGATAAACCACCTGGCCCTAGAGCTGATAATCTACGTTTGTGAGTTACTTCAGATAATGGATTCGTTTGATCCATAAACTGAGATAATTGATTCGTTCCGAAAAACGAGTTAATTACCGCAGATAATGTTTTCGCATTAATTAAATCGATTGGAGTAAATACTTCGTTATCTCTAACATTCATTCTCTCACGAATAGTTCTTGCCATTCTCGAAAGACCAACACCAAATTGGTTATATAATTGCTCACCAACAGTTCTTACACGTCTGTTACTTAGGTGATCAATATCATCAACATCTGTCTTAGAATTTACTAATTCGATAAGGTATTTGATGATACAAATAATATCTTCTTTGGTAAGAATTCTAGTTTCGATATCGATATTCAGTTTCAATTTTTTATTGATTCTAAAACGACCAACTTCTCCTAAATCATAACGTTTATCAGAGAAGAATAATTTATCGATTATACCACGGGCAGTCTCGATGTCTGGTGATTCAGCGTTACGAAGAACTCTATAAATATGCTCAACCGCTTCAATTTCAGAATTTGAAGGATCTTTTTGAAGCGTATTATATATAATTGAATAATCTGCAGTATTCACATCTTCTTTATGAAGAAGAATAACTTTTGCACCAGAATCGGCAATTAAATCAACATGTGATTTTTCGATAACAGTTTCACGGTCAACGATAACCTCATTACGTTCGATTGAGACAACTTCCCCTGTATCTTCATCAACGAAATCTTCGAACCATGATTTAAGAACTCTTGCTGCAAGTGTTCTTCCAACTACTTTTTTAATTCCAGCTTTAGATACTTTAATTTCATCGGCTAAACCGAAAATCTCAAGAATGTCTTTATCGCTTTCATAACCAATTGCCCTTAAAAGCGCTGTTACTGGTAATTTCTTTTTACGGTCGATGTACGCGAACATCACACCATTAATATCGGTTGCAAATTCAATCCAAGAACCTTTAAATGGAATTACTCTTGCAGAATAAAGTTGAGTACCATTAGGGTGAACTGATTGACCAAAGAAAACACCAGGAGAACGATGAAGTTGAGATACGATAACACGTTCAGCGCCATTTATAATAAATGTACCACGGTTAGTCATCCAAGGTAAGTCTCCTAAAAAGACTTCCTGCTCAATGGTTTCACTAGCTTCATCACTATCATCCACTGATGAAAGACGAAGTTTAGCTTTAAGTGGAACAGAATAAGTTAAGCCACGTTCTTGGCATTCTTTAATAGTATATCGTGGAACGTCCACGTTATAGTAAAGAAATTCAAGGATATGAGTTTCGCGAGTATCTTGTACTGGGAAATTCTCCAAAAATATTCGTTGTAGGCCTTGATTTGCACGCTCGTTTGGTGCAATATCAAGCTGGACGAATTTCTCAAATGACTCTAATTGGATATCCAGAAAATCTGGGTAATCTAAAACGTGTTGGGTACGCCCAAATGATTGGCGTTCCGTGTGCGGAATAGTTTGCATCTTCTTGCTCAAAAGGAACCTCTCCTTTTTGTTGAAGGTAAAATGAACGGTAAAAACCCTTGATAACCAAGGGTTAAGTGATATAGACGCCAATAGCCAATACCGTTTTCACGATATTGGCTACGAACGAATGTAATACAAGTGCTTACTTGAGCTCTACAATAGCACCAGCTTCTTCAAGCTTAGCTTTGATTTGCTCTGCTTCGTCTTTAGAAACGCCTTCTTTAACAGCGCCAGGAGCACCGTCAACAAGTTCTTTAGCTTCTTTTAGACCAAGGCCAGTGATACCGCGAACTTCTTTAATAACCGCGATTTTCTTGTCACCAGCTGAAGTTAGAATAACGTCAAACTCTGTTTGCTCTTCACCAGCAGCAGCATCGCCACCAGCAGCAGGGCCAGCAACAGCAACAGCTGCAGCAGCAGGTTTAATACCGTATTCGTCT
>JAESTK010000148.1 GCA_016763645.1 Flavobacteriales bacterium | reverse complement strand
CGGTGGTTTTGGACGTGCAGAAATTTCCTCGAAATTCAGACAGTTTAATTCACCGGTATCGCTGTTTAGTTCGATTAGATCACCATCTTTTAATTGGGCAAGTATACCACCATCTATCGCTTCAGGAGATAGATGAATTGCAGCGGGAACTTTTCCTGAGGCTCCTGACATACGCCCGTCTGTTACTAATCCGACTTTGTATCCATTCATTTGTAAAATACTGAGCGTAGGAGTCAATTTATGAAGTTCTGGCATCCCTTTCGCTTTAGGGCCCTGGTAACGAATAACGGCAATAAAATCTTTATTTAGTTCTCCTTTTTTAAAGGCTACTAAAACTTCATCCTGATCTTCGAATACAATAGCTGGCGCTTTTATGATTCGTTGATCTTTTGCCACGGCAGAAACTTTAATTACTGCTTTGCCTAAATTTCCATTTAACATTTTTAAGCCACCTTCTTTATCGAATGGCTCTATTGCGGAGGCGAGTATAGTTTTATCTAAAGATTCATTTGGCCCATTTTTCCAAGCTATATTTTCGTTTTCTAAAAAGGGTTCTCGTGTGTGCTGATTTAACCCGTGCCACAAAATAGTGTTAACATCATTGTGCAACAGCTCGTTTTCTAACAACGTTTTTATTAAATAAGACATTCCTCCAGCCGCATGAAAATGATTGACATCTGCTTTTCCGTTAGGGTAAATTCGGGTTAAAGAAGGGATTACTTTAGAGAGTTCTGAAAAATCATCCCATGTGATTTTTACGCCAGCAGCATTGGCAATTGCAACTAAATGAAGGGTATGATTGGTAGAGCCTCCTGTAGCCAACAAACCAATTATTGCATTGACGATAGTCTTTTCAGAAACGATATTTGCCAGCGAAAATTCAGGTTTTTCGGTTAACCAAACAAGTTGTTTTACTGCTTCATCAGTTAGGGCATTTCTTAGTGGAGTATCCGGATTCACAAACGAAGATCCGGGAAGATGAAGCCCCATGATTTCCATTAACATTTGATTACTGTTTGCCGTTCCGTAAAAAGTACAGGTTCCTGCTGAATGATAAGATGCGGACTCGCCTTTCAATAATTCGGCTCGACTAATTTCCCCCTTAGCAAATTGCTGTCGGATTTGGGCTTTTTCGTCATTAGTAATCCCCGATTTCATTGGTCCACCGGGAACAAAAACTGTTGGTAGATGGCCAAACCGTAGCGCACCGATTAGCAGGCCTGGTACAATTTTATCGCAAATGCCGAGACATAAAACACCTTCAAACATGTCATGAGACAGTGAAACAGCGGTCGACAATGCAATGATGTCACGGCTTAATAGAGATAAGTCCATGCCTTCTCGTCCTTGTGTTACTCCATCGCACATAGCGGGTACACCTCCGGCAACTTGCGCAACTGCGTTGTTTTTTCGCGCTGCTTTTCTGATAATTTCCGGGTACTGTTCAAATGTTTTGTGTGCAGATAGCATATCGTTGTAAGCACTTACGATGGCTAGATTTGGTTGCTTATCGGAAGCCATATTTTTCTTATCTGAAACTTCACAGGCAGCAAATGCATGGGCCAGATTACCGCAACCAACACCACTTCGCTTCGTTTTTTTAGCTAAAGCCTCGGCCATTAAATTTAAGTAATCTTTACGGCTATTCCCACTTCTCTTTATTATTCGATTGGTAACTTCTGTTATCGTTTTGTTCATATGCTTAGGCTGTGTAATACATGGTTAATTTTGGGTTTATAAACGAAAATATGGGGTGCTTAATTTCATTCTTTTCGTTTTCGGCTGAAGTTATTAATTCCAGCTTTTTTTCTCCTGTAATATGGAGAACCAGATTTCTCGATTTTCGTAGTACGTGAGGTGTGAAAGTAATTCTTTTCTCAGGAAAACTTGGAGCGGTTGTATTTAGCAACACCTTTTCACTACTGATATGCTCTTTTATGTTGAGGTCTGATGGGAACAATGAAGCCGTGTGCGCATCTGTTCCCATTCCGAGTACCACGACATCTGCTCCATCGTTAAAAACCGAATTTTTTTTTGTAGCAATTTCCAAATTAATTTTATAATCAGAGTCATCGTAAATCATTCCGATAAAATTTGCCGACAAGGCTTTATTAATAAGTAGGTTGGTTTTAATAAGTTTCTCATTGCTATCACCGTTGTCAGTTGGTACATACCTTTCATCTACCAATCCAATAGTAACTTTTTCCCAATCAAATCCAAATTCGGATAGCTCTTTAAACAGACCGATGGGGGTGCTTCCTCCTGAAACCAGAAGGGTCGCTTCACCTTTACGATTTATGGAGACTCTAAGTGCATCGATTATCTGAATGCTCAATATCCGCTCTAATTCATTCTTTAATGCGAACGACTTTCTTAACATATTGATTTCCTTTTTTATATGAATGCCATTGGTGCCCTTCATCTAATATTTTATCTCCAGGGCCCCATGTTCCAGATTTATACAACACCTTACCCTGGTTTATCTTCTCCCAGTTTTGGGTAATGGATTTCGTCCATTTCCATGCAGCGTTTACCTCATCGCCTCTCATAAATAGGGTCTGATTTCCCCTTACAACATCCATCAACAAGCGTTCGTATGCTTCGGGGAAGCGGTTTTCAAATGAGCCACTGTAATCCAATTCGAATGAGATAGGCTTATACCTGTATCCTCCGGGGCCAGGTACTTTTACCATTTGCACTAATTCTAAGTGTTCTTCAGGCTGAAGCCTTATGATTAATTTATTGTTGAGCATTCCTTCTTTTGAAGGAAAGAGGTTGTGCGGTACATTTTTAAAGTTAATTACAATTTCAGAGTATCGATGAGGTAGACGTTTACCTGTACGAAGATAAAATGGTACACCAGCCCATCTCCAGTTGTCGACATGTGCTTTAATGGCAACAAAAGTTTCGGTTGTCGAATCAAATTTATCAATGTCCTCTAGATATGATTTTACAGGGCCTCCGTCAATTTCCCCCCTGGCATATTGTCCGGTTATAACGTTTGATTCAATCGTTTGCTTTTCATGTACGCGCAGAGAGTGTAATACTTTGAGTTTTTCATCTCTAACATGGTCCGCATTTAAACTTACAGGAGGTTCCATGGCAACCAGACAAAGCAATTGCAGTAAATGGTTTTGTACCATATCCAGCAATGCGCCATACCTATCATAATAATTTCCGCGGGAGCCTACTCCAATATTTTCGGCAACAGTAATTTGAATGTTTTCAATGTATTTTGAATTCCATGAACTTTCAAAAAGATTATTAGCAAAACGTAGAACCATTAGGTTTTGCACCGTCTCTTTTCCTAAATAATGGTCGATTCGGTAAATTTGTTTTTCGGTAAAATGTTCGAGTGTTTTTTTGTTGATTTTCTCCGAAGATTCAAGGTCATGTCCCAATGGTTTTTCTAAAACAACTCTAGATTGTTCGTGAATTAGCCCATTACTGTGCAGGTTTTCTGATATGTTTCCAAAAATTGAAGAAGGGGTAGAGTAATAAAAAACTCGTATGTCATTTTTTGTTGAGTTTAGCTTTCTTTTAAGTTGAGAATAATGTGCTGAACTCAGTGCATCACCTAAAACGTAATGGCAAATTTTGAGTAAATTTTTTAATATTTCTGTATTTATCTCTGGGACGTATTCTGTAATTTTTTGGCTTAGGTTCGCTTTAAATTCGGCTACCGTACGTTTTCTTCTACTGAAAACAAAAATATTTGAATACGATGAAATTTGCCCGGCTTCCATTCTATAGTATAAGGCAGGAAATATTTTTCGGAGTGCTAAATCTCCATCTCCTCCAAAAATGACTAAATCAAAATTGTCAACCTGCGAATTAGGATGTAATTTGCTCATCTTGTTCTTTACTTTTTACAAAGATAAAAATGTTAGTGTGATAATTACACTAAGTAATTTTTAATTTGTACGTGAAATTTGCCCAATTAAAATATTAACAGTAATTTAGTGTCCGATTTACACTAAGTAAAGTTGACCTTATGAAAAAACAACTGATTTTAATTCTGTTATCAATCTTTGCTTCGTCTTCCATTTATGCACAATGTACGCTGGATTTGGGGAATGATTCATCCATTTGCAATGGAGAATCAATAACATTAGATGCGGAAGCAATGCGGATATATCTTTGCGGAGATTCGTTGGAGATTGTTTATGATGCTACTCAAGGGGTAACCGGATTAGTTGGTGCGGCAAAAGTTTATATGCACTCGGCCGCTGAAATGACAATGTTTGGAGGATGGGAATATCCGGTTGGAAATTGGGGTATTGACGATGGAGTAGGTGAGATGACCAGCATAGGAACAGACCTATGGAGAATAAGAATACACCTCCAAAGTTATTACAGTTATGGTGTTGGGTGCGAGCCAATTGGTCTGTTTATGGTGTTTAGAAATGCAGACGGAACGCAGACCGGTAAAGATAATTCAAACAATGATGTATATATAGATTTAACAGGAATTGCACCGACATCTGGTTTTGGAGGTGTTTCTCCTACCTGGCAATTAGACAATGGCTTGTCTTTTCTTTGGTCTGATGGATCACTTGATACAACATTAATAGTAAGCACCGCAGGGCAGTATCATGTTACTATATCGGGTTTGGCAGGATGTAGCTATTCGGATACAATTAACATTTCCGTAACTACACCATCTGTTACTATAGGTAATGATACAATAACCTGTTCCAACACATTAAATCTGGATGCAGGATCAGGATTTGTTACTTATAGCTGGAGTAATTCCAACACAACTCAGATAGCTACGGCTGTAGCTTCGGGCAGTTATTCAGTAACCGTTATTGATGCTTCTTCTTGCACTGCAACAGATAACATTAGTGTAACCCTGTTAAGCCCCGCAAATGTGAATCTCGGACTTGATACAACGATTTGTGCTGGTGCAATAAGTTTTATTTTGGATGCGGGATCAGGTTATACCTATGAGTGGAATGACGCTTCAACTAATCAAACCATAACAGCAATTTCTGCGGCAACATATACTGTAACAGTTTCGAATGGTGGTTGTACTGCTACGGATGATTTAGTTATAAGTAGCGGGAATTTATCCGTCACGTTACCTGATGATACTACCCTTTGTAATGGAACAACACTTCAGCTTACCCCTCAAACTTCTTTTACACTATTTGATGACAGCTTAAGAATCGTATACGATGCAACTCTGGGAGTAACAGGGCTGGTTGGCGTATCAAAAGTTTATATGCACTCAACTTATGAGGAAATTCCTTTTGGTGGGGCGATTACTCCATGGACTGGGAATTGGGGAATAGACGATGGCCTGGGACAAATGACAAGTATCGGAACTGATTTATGGGAAATTGTAATTCAACCAAACGATTATTATGGATTTGGAGGCATGTCGATCAATGGATTGTTTATGCTATTCAGAAATGAAGATGGAACCCTTACGGGAAAGGATGGGGCAGATAATGACATTTTTGTCGATATGATGATCAATCCTCCAACCTCAACTTTTGGAGGTGTATCATTCAATTGGATTACTGATGGTCATAACTTATTATGGAGTGATGGCTCTACACAAACTGACTTGTCGGTTACTACAGGGGGGGTATATTATTTGGATATTATAAGTGATGGAGGCTGCCAGGTGGCTGACACAATTGTAGTAAATATAAACGTTGCACCAAGTATCAACTTAGGTAACGACACTGTGCTTTGTGGAAATACAGTTAGTTATCTCCTCAATGCAGGAGCCGGATTGTCTTCCTACATTTGGTCTTCTACTCAATCAACACAAACCATTACAGCACTATCTGCGGGTAATTACTCAGTTACAGGAACTGATGTTTTGGGATGTCAAGGTATTGATAGTGTTTTTATTTCGCTAAGCGCTACAACACCTTTGGACCTAGGTATCGATACTACAATTTGTACAACAAATGGCTCTTATTTGCTGGACGCAGGAGCCGGGTTTATTTCCTATTTATGGAATACGTCAGGAACAAGTTCTACTGAAACAGCAAACGCGTCAGGAATGTACTATATTGATGTTGTTGACACAGGCGGTTGTTCGGCAACAGATACTATTAGCTTAACACTTTATACTCATTCTCCAGTTGATTTAGGGAATGATCAAATGTTTTGTACTGATTCATTCTTGGTGTTATTAGATGCCGGAGTTGGCTATACTAACTATGTATGGAACACATTAGAAAACACCCAGTCAATTTCGGTAACAAGTGATGGTACTTATCAGGTATCGGTATCTGATGGCAACGGCTGCTCATCTTCAGATGAGGTAATCGTTAGTGGCTCAGGTTTTTCAATCAATTTAGGAGCAGATATTAGCACATGCTCTAACGACACAATTTGGCTAAATTCTGGTTTATCGGTTACTATAGCTGACGATTCTTTAGTCATTACCTATGATGCAACACAAGGAGTAACAGGATTGGTAGGTGCATCAAAAGTTTACATGCACTCAACTTACGAAGCTGTTCCTTTTGGAGGACCAGTAAACCCCTGGACTGGAAACTGGGGATTAGATGATGGTCTTGGACAGATGACCAATATTGGGAATGATTTGTGGACAATCACGATTCATCCTTCAAATTATTATGGGTACGGGCAAACAGCAATTAATGGCCTGTTTATGGTGTTCAGAAATGAAGACGGCACGTTAACCGGAAAAGACGGTTCTGATAATGATATTTGGATTGACATGAACACGAATCCACCAACCTCTGGTTTTACAGGAGTTACACTTCAATGGCTTGGAGATGCAATTGATTCCTGGGTTTGGTCTGATGGTTCTGTTGATGGAGACTTGGCTGTTACAACATCTGGCACTTATTGGTTTGAAGTTGTCGATACCGCAGGTTGCCTAAGCCGAGATTCTATAATGATCGATTTATTGGCCATTCCAAACATCAATTTAGGGAGTGATACAGCAATTTGTGCAGCTACAATTAGCTATACGCTAGATGCTGGAGCTGGGTATACAAGTTATAACTGGTCGGATGGTTCAACTGGACAAACGTTAGCATTAACACAAGGAGGCAATTTCTCAGTTACCGTTATAAATAGCGCAGGATGTTCAACAACAGATTACATATCTATCCAAAATGGAACATCAGTCTATTCTTTCGATCTTGGTAATGACACTGTGATTTGTGGTTTTGGGGTAGTTGAACTTAATCCGAATGTGTTGGTCTCCCCTTACAACGATTCGTTAACAATTACTTACGATGCAACACAAGGTGTATCAGGTTTAATGGGGTCAGGTAAAGTTTATATGCACTCTGCAATTGAGCTTCATCCATTAGCAGGATGGCAGTATGTTACAGGGAACTGGGGAACTGATGATGGTATCGGACAAATGGACAGTATTGGAATCGACCTATGGCAAATAACAATTAATCCAGTAAATTATTATGGATACAACCCGGATAGCTCAGCAGTTGGTTTGTACATTACATTTAGAAATGCAGATGGGTCGCTTACCGGAAAAGACAATAATGATGATGATATTTGGGTAAATATGAATGCGACTCCTCCAACAACTTCCTTTGGTGGAATTCAGGTCGATTATGTAAAAGCAGCTTTTACTTCTATAAACTGGTCAACTGGTAGTAGTTTGCCATCTATACTGGCAAATACCGCAGGAATTTATTACGCGACTCTTGCTGATAGCAATGGTTGTGTTTCATCAGATACCATTAACGTAAATATTGGCAATATTCCTTTAGTTGATGTTGGTAACGATGCTTATTTGTGTAGTGGAGAAACGGAAATTTTCATAGCCGATTCAACGTTTAGCGGTTACTTATGGTCTGATGGTTCCACTGGTTCTACATTTAGTACCGATTCGGCAGGTATATTTTCAATTACAGTAACAGATTCTTTAGGGTGTACCGGTGTCGATTATGTTCAGGTAGAAGATCTTGCTGAACCAATAGCAATATTTGTAGTTGATAGTATTACTGGAAATACAGCCTATTTTACAGAATCTTCTCAAAACGCATGGTCTAATGTTTGGGATTATGACAACGATGGATTTTCTAACGGATCAGCAACGGGCAGTACGTCTAATATTTATCCAGGAGGGGGAGCCTATACTGCTATTTTAACAGTTAGTAATGAGTGTGGAGACAATTCTACGACACAAACGGTGATAATTGAGGGAACTTCTATTGATGAAGCTTCACGAATACAAGTTAAAATTTATCCAACTCCTGCCAGCAATGTTCTTTATATAGAAACCAGCGTTTTATATAATGTTCCATTTCAAATTGTTGACATACAAGGTAGAGTAGTAAAATCAGGTATTTTTTCTGATTCCCAAAATGAAATACAGGTAGAGAACCTTACTTCAGGATCTTACGTTTTAAAATTCGAGAATTCATTTCATAAAATAAACATCAACCACTAATAATTCATTCCATGAAAAAATTGTACATCTTTTTATTCGCGATAACTTGTGTTGGAACAATAGTCGCCCAACCAATAATTCGTGTAGAAGTTGATATTCGAAACCATCTAAATGACGGAAATAACATTACGGGTTGCGTTCTTGAACCAGACGATAACCCATATAAAATGTACATTCATTCAGGAATGTGTTCTGCAACGACAACTGCAGTTCCTGCTGCTATAGATTGTCAAGATCCAAATTTTGTATGGGAACATGTTGTTGGTGATTGGGGAATGGATAACGGTTACGGTGAAATGACAGAAACTTCAGATAGTATTTGGACCATTGATATTGATGTTGCAACCTACTACAGTAATCCTGCAACAATTAGCCAGGGTGGGCAATCAGGCTCCGGTGCTTCCGTGATTATGCCTGCGGGATCAACGCCATTGAGTATGGGTTTTGTATTCCGAGATCAGGATGGAACTATTGGTGGACTATCCGGTGGTTGTACAGACTTTTTCATCTTTAATCTGGATCAGGGTAACACCAGTGTTGATGTTGGCTTGCCAGGTAATACGTTACCGGATTCTACATTTGGTGTTCAAGCTACAGGGATTAATGATATCGTTTCCGTTTCATTTAAATCAACCTATCCTAACCCTTTCAAGGAGCAGGTAAAAATAGTTTACGATGTAAAAGAAAGAAATGAGGATGTTTCCGTAAAAATTTATAATTCAATGGGACAGATTGTAAGAGACTTATACGATGGATCTTTAACTCCCGGCACTTTAGCTTTTATTTGGGATGGAAATAATAATAACGGAGCTGAGGTTCCTGAAGGTGTTTACTATTATGTTTTGTCTGACGGCTCCAGCCAAAAAACCGAAAAACTAATTAAGACCAATTAAAATATAGCTATGAGAAAGTTATTACTCCTTTTCATTTTTTTTGGTTCTGTAAACCTGTTCGCGCAGGTAATGACCAGTACCCCGTTATACCCTACGCAAGCTGACAGCTTAGAAATAATATTTGATGCAGCTCAAGGCAATGGTGCATTGATGGGTGTTTCACCAATTTATGTGCATACAGGAATAATAACGCGTACAAGCATGAATCCAACCGATTGGAAATTTAGAACAAACCCCTGGCCTACAGGAGATCCCGATTTGGTTATTGTAGATTCAATTGTACAAATGGAAGATTTGGGAGGAGACTTGCATCGTTTTAAGTACAAAATCAACAACTTTTATGGAACGAACACATTAATCGATTACACTGCGCTAGCCTTTGTGTTTAGAAACCAGGATGGGAGCTTGGCCGGAAAAAATGCAGATGGGTCAGATATTTATTTGCCCGTATTTGAACCCGGTTTTGATGCCAAATTTATTAACCCTTTAACCAATCCCCAGCTAGTAAGTCTTGGTGATAATGTCGATATTACTGTAGTGGCGAATGAGCAGGCCATGATTAATATTTTTCATGAGGGAAACCTTATTGCACAAGGGTATGATTCAACATTGAGTATCTCAATTCCTACAGTGGCATATGGCAATTTTTGGGTAAAATTCAATGTGCAGGCAAGTGGAACAACTATTGAAGACTCAATTTATTGCTTAGTTGAAGAACCTGCGTTTCCGCTTGACCCACCGTTTGCATCTCAAAACGGAATTAATTACGTCAACGATTCTACTGTATTGCTTCAATTGTATGGGCCCGGTAAAGGATTTGCACATGTAATTGGCGATTTTAACAATTGGGAAATTCAAAACGAGTTTCGGATGAATAAAACAACAGACGGCACAGCATTTTGGATTGAATTGACCGATTTGGTTCCTGGTCAGGAATATCGTTTTCAGTACGTTGTAGATCAGGATGTAGTCATTGCAGATCCCTGGGCTGATAAATATTTGACAGAGTATAATGATGTAGATATTCAGTCTTTTACATATCCCAATCTTATTGATTATCCATTAGGAGAAACAAACCATATGGTGTCTGTTTTTGAAACCGCTCAGCAAGATTATGATTGGGAAGTAGATTCTTTTCAACGCCCCTGGAGTCAGGATTTGGTTATTTATGAATTATTGATTCGCGATTTTTTATTGCATCACAATTATAAAAGACTAATTGATACATTAGATTATCTCACCGAATTGGGCATTAATGCAATAGAATTAATGCCTGTAAATGAGTTTGATGGTAATAAAAGTTGGGGATACAACCCTGCATTTTATTTTGCTCCGGATAAGTACTATGGGCCAAAAGATGATTTGAAAAAATTTATTGACGAGTGCCATAAAAGAGGCATTGCTGTAATTATGGATGTGGTGTTTAATCATGCGTTTGGTCAAAATTCAATGGCAAGATTGTACATGGATAAAAACTCAGGAAAATGCACCAACGACAATCCATGGTTCAATAGTTATGTGCCGCATCCCTTTGGATTTAATCACGACTTTAATCATGGGAGTGGTGATACTCAGTACTTTGTTGACCGTTGCCTTAATTATTGGATTGAAGAGTACAATGTAGATGGTTACCGATTCGACCTATCTAAAGGCTTCACTCAAACCAATAGTTACCCAAGTAATATATCGCTTTGGGGCTCCTACGATCCTGATAGAGTGTATTGGTTAAAGCGAATTTTTGATAACGTTAGAGCATACGATTCCGATTGCTATATGATTTTAGAACATTTTGCGGGTAACGCGGAAGAAATTGATCTCTCTTCGTATGGTTTTATGTTTTGGGGAAATGCAAATCATGCCTATAAGGAATCAGCCATGGGGTATCAAAATGGTTCCGATTTTAGTTTTGCGGTATCTTCCAAGCACAGAAACTGGCCCTATCAGCACTTGGTCGGTTTTATGGAAAGCCACGATGAAGAGCGAATTATGTACGAGTGTCTCGAGTATGGTAATATGTATATTGATGGCAATGGCGATACGCTATATAACATTAGGGAAGTATCAACAGCGTTAAAAAGAGTGGAGGCAGCAGCAGCATTTTTCTATACAATACCGGGTCCAAAAATGCTGTGGCAGTTTGGAGAGTTGGGCTACGATTTTTCCATTAATTTTAACGGGAGAACTGCTCCCAAGCCACTGAGGTGGAACTATTATGATGATCCTGATCGCCATTACTTATACAAAGCGATAGGAGCCATGATTGATTTAAAGACTCAAAACGCAGCTTTTAGAACATCAGATTATGATATGGATGTTTGGGGGCTGGGCAAGCGAATTTGGGTAACAGATCCATCAATGAATGTAGTTGTGTATGGTAATTTTGATGTTGATAGCCTTAACGGAATGCAACCAGCTTTCCATCACACAGGAGAATGGTATGATTACATGACCGGGGATACGATTACAGTAAATGATGTAAATAATCCAATTCCTCTTGGTCCGGGTGATTACCATATTTATACCGATGTTGCACTGGCACTACCTAATCTAACAATTCCTCAACCGGATACGACTGAAAATAGTGTTACTGAAACAATGGCAGAACCAGTAATGGAAACTTTTGTTTACCCAAATCCCTTTTCAAATGAGGTGATGATTAACTATAGTTTAGTTGAAAACGGCAGTACTTCGGTTGTTATCTATAATTTACTTGGAAATGAGGTGAAAATGCTGGTTGATGAAAATAGAACCGTAGGTAAATATTCAATTATTTGGGATGGGACAAATAACCAGGGAAATCAGGTTCCCGCGGGCTATTATTTTTATCGTGTAACCAATGGTAAGAAACAAATCAGTGGTAAGTTGATGATGGTTGAATAAAACTATAAACCGGAGTTCGATGGTTACTTATTTGGACTTACCAATCATAACGCAGTTTACAAAATGAGCGTCACTGCGAATTTTACTTTTGAGAGTAAAATGAAGCAGTCTCATCAGCAAAATGAGATTGCTTCAGTCATACTTCCTTCGCAAAGACGTAACTTGCTGAATGGTTGTATTATAACGATCGAACGCGGCTAAAATGCAAAATTGTCGAAGCCGGTTTTCACTAAGGCTTCGTACTTTACTTTGTTAAATTTATAGTATGAGGCGGGCTTGTGAGTAACTCCGGTTTCCTTTTCTTTGAGTTGAGTTAGAATAGCCAACTTTAGCACCTTCCGTCTAAAATTTCTTTTGTCAAGTACTCTTCCCAATATAGATTCATAAAGTTTTTGTAACTGACTGAGGGTAAATTTATTGGGCAATAAATTAAAACCAATTGGGTGAATAATTATTTTTTTTCGTAAACGCGCAACTGCTGACTCTAAAATTTCGGAGTGATCGAAAGCAAGTTCCTCCACTTTGTTTAGAGGCACCCAAATTGCCGATTTGGCAAATGAAGAGGGCTGAGGCACAAAATCCTCCATTTTTACAAGTGTGTAATACGCTATGGTAATAACCCGGGCGTCAGGATGTGCTCTTATCGACTCCAGCCATTTCCGATCCGATTTTTTACTAATTCGATCCGGGTTTCCAAAAGCACCAATCTGATCCAGGTAAATATCTTTAATACCTGTTAATTCCCTGAGAACCCGATTGGCAGCCATATCCAAATCCTCATTATCGTAGATAAGGTTACCAGGCAGCGCTAAAATCTTATCTTCCTCATTTTGATGACTATCTCGATTAATTAACAGAACATTAAGTTGATTAAAATCAAATCCCAGGATAACACTGTCAACAGATACGTTAGGGTTAGTTTTATGTAATTCATTTTTTTTCACGGAACAAAGATATAAAAGGAAAAATAGTTTACTTTTGAAAGTGTTGTATTTACACTAAGCAATAAAAACTATGAAATTAATTGTTGATAGCGGTTCTACGAAGAGTGATTGGGTGTTGGTAAGGGCGGATAATTCGCGGAAAGGGTTTTCGACTATGGGCTTCAATCCTTATTTCCATAACGAAACAACGATAGCCAATGCTATCCTGCAGCATGAAGAGTTAAAAAATGTTAGAACCGACATAGATGCTGTTCACTATTATGGGGCAGGTTGCTCGAGTAAATCGTTACGTTCAGTAGTAGAGAATGCACTACAATCTGCATTCGTAAATGCCACCATTTCTGTAGATCATGATTTAACAGCTTGTGCTTATTCGACTTATGATGGTGCTCCCGGAATATCCTGTATTCTTGGTACAGGTTCTAATTCATGTCATTTCGATGGCGAGAAAGTTGTTGAAGAGGTTCCCGCTTTAGCTTATATTTTAGGTGATGAAGGTAGTGGAAGCTATTATGGTAAGCAGCTTCTATCAGCTTATCTTTATAAAACATTGCCCGATCATATTCACCAGTCTTTTTTCGAAGAATATGGTCTCTCTAAAGACGACATATTGGAAAATGTTTACATGAAACCAAATGCGAATGTTTACATTGCTTCCTTTATGAAATTTGCTTCAAAGCATCGAGATGATCCATATTTTGAAAATATGGTATATGAAGGAATGAAGAAATTTATGCAAACCCATGTCTGTTGTTACAAAGACCATAAAACAGTTAATGTTCATTTTATAGGATCTATAGGATATTACTTTGAGCGTGAATTAAGAAAAGCGGCAGAAGAACTTAGAATTTCTGTCGGTACCATAATAAAAAAACCGATAGATGGGTTAGTTCAATATCATATGAACTATGCAAAACAACAAACAGCATAGTATGTTGAGCAAAAACATAGGTGGTGTTGAAAAAATTAAGCAAAGCGAAAATAGTTTAGAATTAACCTGTACAAATGGAGGTGGAAGCCTTACCGCATTTAACGACAATATTATTCGGGT
>JAESTK010000351.1 GCA_016763645.1 Flavobacteriales bacterium | reverse complement strand
TTTTATTTTTTGTTGTAAATTAAATTTTATTGGTATACATATAATAACGTATATAACTCAAAGGATTTACTAAATGTTGTCAATAAAATTAAAAGAAAAACTTGAAGAAACAGGGCTTTCTACAGTAGCTTTTGAAAAAAAAGCAGGGTTGAAAAGGGGGGCTCTTCAAAATATATTAAGGGGGAAATCCAAACATCCAAGAATAGATATTCTTACAGCTATTTCACGATATCTCAACTGCCCAATTGAGGATTTTGTCGAAGAATCTCTACTAATAAAGACTAAGAATGTTCCAGAATCAGATTTTATCGATTGGGACCAGAGTTTATATATTAAAACGCTTGAATTTATTTCAAAATTTCTAAAATATACTTCTGTTCCTATCTCAAAAAAAGATATTTCAGAGTGTATAGAAGAAATTTATATTTATTCTTCTAAGAAAGGAAAAAAACAAAATATTGATAAACATTTTGCAAAATGGTTTTTACAAAAGAAGCTTAATTTATGAAAATTTTTTGTAAAAAACTTATCACAAAAATTCTTTTTCTTTTAAGGGGGAAAAAAATTTTTAAAAATACGAAATTTCTATATATAGAACTTTTACTCCTGCTCTGCGTTGTTGCAACATTTTCTATTGTTTTATTCACTTCTCTTATCCATATTAATGAGACTTATTCTATTCTTGAAAAACAGTGTAATGTTATCAACAAAACTCTTATAAATCTTTTTGATTCTGTTACGGGAATCATGATTGATATGGGGGAAAAATTTGAACAAGAAAAGCCCTCCTCTAAAAAAGAAATAGAAAAATTTCTTTTAAAATATTCAAACCCTATAATGATAAAAACAGAAGATAAAGATCATGAACTTCATAATATATTTACTTATCCTTCTTTTGGATGGATAGGTGATCGTTCTGTTGTTGTTCCTAACCAAAGCTCTTTTTCATTAAATTATGACTACCATCCCGAATATAAAAAACTGATTGAACAATCTAAAAAAATCCCATGTGTTATTCATTTTTCTACCCCTCAAATCGGATTTGCAAGTGGTTTATGGGGAGTTTTTACAAGTTTAGGACTAGTTGATACCCATTCAAAGTTCTTAGGAAGCTTAAGTATAGGTCTCAATATAGCAGCCATAGAAGAAAAGATTCAAAAGAGAATGGAAGATTACTATTATTTTATAGTGTCTGATTTAGAGGGAAATATAGTTTTCCAATCCCATATAATGGATTCTAATTATAAAAACCCTCCTTATTCCTACTTAAAAAAAATAATCCTTCTTCCGAGTAGAGAAAGCAACCTAGAGATAGCTTTAGAATACAATTCTAATATGTATTCTTATTATAAAAAAATGAAAGATTATCCTTATCTGATTCTCGTCGGTTTTAATAAAAAGAAAATCTGGGGAACCTTTTTTTTTACAATATGGCCGCATATTTTAGAGTTCTGTGGCATAAGCTTATTTTGTGGGTTTTTACTCTATCTATCAAGACGACGTATCATCAAAACAACACGGGAGTCCGATCGTATTAAATCTGAATCTATCAGCGCTTTAAATAAAAATATAGGGAAACCTCTCCAGTCCATAATATTCCATAGTAATATTCTTTTAAAACATTTTAGAAATGACCCAAAATATTTTAAAATAAAAAAAAATATTGAAATACTTCAAGACGAAGTTATGAATATTTGTATTTCATCTTCTTCTTACATTAACCTATCAGAAATAAATATTAACAAAATTATTCGTGATAATATTACTATTACCGAAAAAGATGCTCTAATAAATGGTGTTGAAATTTTTGAATACCTAAACGAAGATATACCTATCTTTATAGCAGATCGTCTAAGAATCCAACAAATTATATTGAGTTTGATTAAAAAATCAATCGATTTTTCTCCAAAAGGTAGAGAGATTCATATACACACAAATTTTATTACAGAAAAACAAATAAATTTATTGAAATTAATATTCATGATGATAGTTTCGGTTTTTCTTGGGAAGAAATGGATCGATTGAACGATAAAATAATTAAGAACCTCCCAGATGAAAATTTTCAATATAATCGCACCCTCAGTTTGGAAGAAATTCAAAAAATTATAGCCCTCTACAATGGTACATATTCTTTTTTTTCTACTCAAGGCAAAGGGAATAGCATCACTATAAAGTTCTTACATAGTAATGACCTTCATCATTATTCTCAGCCTATGGAAAAACAAGCTAGAGATTATAACAATATACATCAATTATTTCCTGACGAAAGAAGCTAAAAAACTTTCAAAATAGAATCTAATTTAACTTTTAATTTTCTTATAGTCTTCAAATCTTCTTTTGGTACAGCTTGGAGAGCAAGAGAAAGATTATTTTTTGCAGATACAAAATCTTTTTCATCAATATTAACATTTGCTAAACTTTTTAGAGTCTTTGCTAGCCTCTTTTTTGAATCTAATTGAGAAAAAATTTGTATAGCGCGTCCAAACATTTCTTGAGCTTCTTGGAATTTTTTTTCTTTTCTATATAATTCCCCTATTAGTTTAAACACAACCCCCTCCTCCAGAGTATTTTTTAATTGCCTAGATAAAATAAGAGCCTTATGAAAAGAATTATACGCAGCTCTTGATTGATTCATTTTTCCCAAAATTTTCCCCTGTTCTCTAAGTGCGTGGATTTTTAAGTATGGATCATGTACAAGGTCTAAAAGGTTTATTGCTTTTTTTAAAAATCTATATGATTTTTGAATTCTATTTTTCTGTAAATAAAAATAGTTTAGATGTAAATAGAGTTTTATTTTATCTCGAACTTTATCAATTTTATGTATTTTGCCCAATAATTTTTCATATAAAATAAATGCTTTTTTGTAGTTTTTAGATTTAACTTCTGTATGAGCTAAGGAGCGTAAAACTTTTTCCACATTCGACCTATCTTTCACTGCAATAGATAATTTCAGTGATCGTTCGAAGTATTTTTTTGCTTGATCATAGTTACCAAGATCTCTCTCTAAACAACCCATATTTCTTAATATAATAGCCTCTAGGTTTTTGTCTTTCAGTTCAGAGGTGAATTTTAAAGCATTTTGATATCGTAGTTTTGCACGAGAAAAATAACCAACATATTTATCAATTGCACCCATTCCAATAAGTGTTTTTACTTGAATAAATTTGTTTCCAATTTTAGAAGATAGGTCCATTGCTCTTTCAAACGTAGAATAAGATTGGATATAATGAGCATATTTAGTTTCAATTTCTGCCGAAGTTAACATTCCTTGCATTTCTCCCATTAAGTGTTTTGAGTGTTTAAATATTCTTAAAGCCTCATTACAATCTGAGCGCGCAAGAAAATACTTCTCCAAGATTAAATTTAATTTGCTTGTATAAAGTAAAACATATGCTTCTATTTCTTTATCTTTAATTTTCCGTGATAGATCTA
Organism: Flavobacteriales bacterium; assembly: GCA_016763645.1. GTDB lineage: Bacteria > Bacteroidota > Bacteroidia > Flavobacteriales_G > NORP312 > NORP312. The sequence goes on along the minus strand of JAESTK010000351.1, from coordinate 836 downwards.
ATGCCTGCTTTAAATATTTTCGAGATTCGTTGAGATTTAACATTCCTAAATATATTTTTCCAAGAAGAAAAAGGGTTTTCCCTTTATGTACCAAAGACCCTGCATCTTCCGCTTTTCTTAAAGAATCCTTAGCCAGGTCTATACTTTCCTCAAACTTTTTTTTCTGCATTTTTATCTCAGAAAGAGCATTCAAAACATCAATTTTTATTAGGCCGTATTTTGCAATGTAATTTGCCTGTTTGATATATAGTGTTGCTTCTTGTATATCATATAGTTCGAGTTTAAGTTTCCCTAAATGATATAAAACATCTGCAACTCTATTTGGTTGTTTGAGAATTATAAAAATACGCAAAGACTTTTTATAGTATTTTTGAGCGGCTTCTATTTTTCCAAAAATTTCAGAAAGACGCCCTAATTCTTGAAATGCTACAGCTTGTGACCAACTGTTTTTTAAAGAAAACTCTAAAGATTTTTCACAATATTTTTGAGCAAGAAAATTATTTCCAAAACGCCTTTCTAGGGAAACATTTGATACCAAAACCCACGCCTTATATTCTTTATCTCCGTTATTTTTAAATAACGCAAGAGCATGTCCTAAATTCTTTTTTGCAGTTTCATACTCTCCAATAAGACCTTCTATTCTAGACTTGCCAATTAAACAATCTCCTATGTTTTTAGTTATATTTATTTTTTTGTATAAAAAGAAAGATTGCTCGTACTTCTGGTAAGCACTTTTTAAATTCCCTTGAAAAAACTCCATATCTGCTAGTCCCAATAAAGATGTAGCTTTTCCCTTTATATAATTATTTTTACATGATAAAAATAAGGATTTTTTG
>JAESTK010000147.1 GCA_016763645.1 Flavobacteriales bacterium | reverse complement strand
AGCCAGTGTTCTCTCCGCAGTTTTCCAATTTTGAGAGTGAAGAAGCCCCAGACATGTGTATTACCACACTGCTCGTTTTAATTTGCTTGGCAACCTCATCTATTGCATCATCGTTTACTGCAATTATGATTAAATCAACCGATAAATTAAGTTCAGAAAAATCGCTGATTGCGGAAGCATTAACCTGACTTGACAATTCTTTCGCATGGTTAATGTCTCTTGAGAAAATTTGCTGAATTAACACGTCTTTTTCCCGAAATGCCTTAGCGAATTGTGTAGCTACGTTGCCCGACCCGACAAATGAAACTGCACGTATCATTTATTCGCTTGCATACGATTAATCATGGCTATAATACTCCCTACCATGAAGAAAAGACATCCAATCCAAAGAATATTTATCATCGGAAATTGAATGGCTTTCATTACTAAAAAATCTTTTTTAACACTATTTTTCTCTCTTACCGAAATCTCATATTTATTCTCGGAAGGAATAATTTTATTGAGTGAAAGAATTACGCCCGTTTCGGCAAGTTCATCTGGCATAGTAAATATCTTACCCGATTCCATGTTTTCGATAACGTACATTGGCGAAGCTTTTACGGTTTTTCCTTCCTTATCAGTGATTGAAAAATTAGCAACGACTTCAATTCGTGTTGAATCGTTTAAACTATCAAGAGCGACCTTGTTATTTACGTAAACAGAATCGAGTTGGTACTTAAAATTACTCGTAAAAAATGATTCACCAACTTTCATTTCGCGTGTTGCTAACTCCCCATACTTATCAGGATCTGTATCTTCTGGCATACTTAAATCTGCATAGGTAACGTGCGTGTAGATATCTTTATACCAAAAATGACGAGTATCTGGTTCGGCAACATTTCCCATTTGTGGGTTTAACTGAATACGAGGCGAAAGGGTAAATTCTGTTACGAATTTATCGCCTACTTTTTTCATGTATTCTACGTTATAAAATATGTTCACTCCCTCTTTTCTTTTTCCAGTAAAAGTTACGTAGTAATCGTGTAATTGAACAGTATCATTTTGGTAAAGTAAAATATTCTCATTGTTTTTCAACTCGCCTAAACTCGCTAAATCTACCGTAGAGTTGTTTTCTGAAATTACTATGCTCTTTGATGTAGAAAGTAATGCGCCAAGCATTATCAATGCAAAACCAATGTGTGCAATTGAAGACCCTGCTTTGTTGATTTTACCTTTTAAAATACGAATTGCATAATCAGCATTTCCAAAAATGGCAAAAATGGCGGTAAACAACATCAAAATGTAATATGGGTTTGTGTAATCGAATGCGTAAATAATAGCTCCTGTAACAACAAGCGAAAGAACCGATGCCACTGTAAGTTTTTTCATTACCGCTTTTCCATCACTTTTTTTGTATTTCAAAAACTGTGCGAAAGCTATCATACTCGTTATGATAATTACTACCGGAATTTGAAAAGAATGGTAAATATCGAACCGTTCTTGTGCTCCGATATCAAGCGCCATCTTGGTTCCAAATATTAAATTGATAACCGGCTTGGAAGTCATTATTGTAATGTGAATTGCCGAAAGGGCCAATACCAATGTTCCGATAAACATCCAAAATTCACGAGAAGAAAAGGCATCATCTTCAGCTTTTGGAAATCTCTTTAAGTTGATAAAGAACATCACAAAACCGAGGCCGAAAAAGAAAACTAAATATGACAATAAATGACCATACATTCCTAAATCGGTAAAGGCATGAACAGACGATTCTCCTAATATTCCACTTCGTGTTAAAAACGAGGAATAAAGAACAAGCACAAAAGTAAAAATGGTCATTGCAAAGGTAGTTGGGGCGGCATTGCCTCTAATTTTCTGAACCATCATTACATGCAACGCACCAACAAATGTTATCCAAGGAACTAATGACGCGTTTTCTACGGGATCCCATGCCCAAAAACCTCCAAAGCTCAATGCTTCGTATGCCCATGCACCGCCCATTAAAATTCCGATTCCAAGAATCATTACTCCGAAAATGGTCCATGGAAGAACTGGTTTTATCCAGCCTTGATAGTCTCGTTTCCATAGCCCTGCTATGGCGTAAGCAAAAGGCACAAGTGTTGAAGCAAAACCAAGAAATAATGTCGGTGGTTGGATGGTCATCCAGTAATTTTGCAAAAGCGGATTAAGTCCTCGACCATCTAATTTTTCAAGGTAGTTTGGATTAGAAAATAATGGATTATTTTGAAACTGAGGATGTTCTCTTAGTAATAATGTGAAAGGATTACTGCCTAGTTTGTAGTCCATAATTACCACCCCTAAAATCATTGAACTTAAGAAAATTTGCACCGATGTAAAAACAGTCATTACCGTAGATTCCCAGTTTTTGGCACTTCTGATTAATAAATTTCCAAGAATTACATGCCAGAAAGACCAAAGGATAAAACTTCCTTCTTGCCCCTCCCAAAAGGCAGAAAAAACATAACGGAGAGGTAGCGATTTGCTACTATGGTGCCAGATATAATGGTATTCGAAATAATTGTTGATAAGCATAAAAAACAACATCCCAACAATGCCAATAACACCAATAGAATGTATTCTAAACGATAATCGACCAAGTTCTCTCCAGCTTTGCGAATGTTCTTAACTTTCTTTTGCACTCCGGAAATAAGAATAAGTACTAAGTAAAGCCCCAACAAATGAAATGATAACAAATAAATTACCTAGCTGCCCTGCCCAAAGATGTTCTCCAATGTATTCCATTTTAGTTTTTAAAGTTCATCAAGTTTGAAAGTTTTATCATCGATTTAGTCGGTGTAAACTTGTTGACTGCCATCGTTATATTTCGAAGGGCACTTCATAAGCATGTCGGTTGCGTGAAACTCATCACCAACAACTTTGCCTTTTAAAACGATTTCTTCTGAACGCTCAAAATCTTGTGGTTTACTTTGGTTCAATACCACCTTACATTCTTTTCCTTCTTTGTCTGTCATGTAAAAAGACATTAAGTTAGGGTCAATTTCTGGCTCGTAAACCAATTCTTTTTCTTTATAGAAATATCCAACAATTTGAATTTTAGAATTTGGATTTTCAAATGCTTCCGCAAAATTACCATAAGTACTTGCATTACTTAACGAGGTAGTTATTACTCCGATAGCAGCAGCTATAATAACAATAGCGATAATGTGTGTTTTCTTCATTTTTCGTTTACTTCTTTTTCCAACTTGCTTAATCTTCTATCTATCATCGCTGCGTAGATAACTAAACCAACGAATACGATGCTAAGCACAGCGACAACAACATAAATTTTCCCGCTTTCCCGCATGACATCTGCCATTTCTATTTCGCCAGATTGCGCTGAAATGGAGCTTACAGAAAATATAAATAGTAGTGCGGTTATGTATTTAATTGATTTCATTAATTTTCGCTATTAATTAGTTCACTTTCTCGTTGGTAACTGAGTTTTTTAATTCTTATCCGAAGCGTTAAAAACCAAACTCCAATAAGAGTCCATCCGATTATTGCAGGATAAAAAACGGTGCGCATGGTGTTATCGATATCTAAATCGCTAAAGGTTCCGTTACCTCCATTTCCTGGATGTAAAGAGTCTGTCATGCGGGGAAGAACATACAGAAAAACAACGAGCATAATAAACGCGAATATGTTATAAACTGACGATACTTTGGCTCTTTTTTGCTCTTCATCCATCGAATTTCGAAGCACAAAATACGCCAAGTAAATAAGCATTGTAATTGCTGCTCCGTTTAGTTTTGGGTCGTTTACCCAAGGGGCTCCCCATGTGAAATTTGCCCAAATCATACCAGTTAATATGCCAATTGCACCTAACATTACACCAACATTTGCGGCTTCTGAAGCAATAATATCGTGTTCAATTTTTGAAGAACTTAGATACATCATACTGTAAATCCACGAAGTTCCACAAAGAAAAATCATAGCGAACCACATGGTTACATGAAAAAACAAATTTCTGATAGATTCATGTAAAATTGGCAAGGCTGGAACCTCAATCAAAAAACCATTAATAATAGTATAGAGAACTAAGATTACTGCTAGTATTTTCCACCAATATTTTAACATCCTCTGCGAGTCTGTGAGTCGAAAGTTGAAAACTGAAAGCTGAAAGCCTTCCAAGACTCCAATAGCAGAAAATTATAGCTTGCGGCAACGATTTAAGATCATCGCCAAGTTTGTCATTCTCACATAGATATCGCCATATGCCATAGCCAACACCTTTATTAGGAATACTGTCTAATTGCCTGCTAACCGCCTGCAGGTATTCCGTGTCAGTCATATGCTCTTCAATATGTAAACAGGCAGGGTACATATTAGTAAACCACCCAATACTGCTCATCAGATCCTGTCCTTTTGCCATTAAATCTCTGCCATGCCCTT
>JAESTK010000146.1 GCA_016763645.1 Flavobacteriales bacterium | reverse complement strand
TTTGACGGGTGCTAATTTAGCCTTTTAATCTACGCATTTAAATTTATTATCTTGGTCGCCCAATTAATTATTAACAACATATTATGAAGCACCTAATTTTCAGTTTATTACTAATTTTTAACTGTGTATCTTTTATTTTTTGTCAAAATTCTAACTTCATTTTTTAAGCGTTAAATGACGATCAACAACACAAAAAAATTAAAAAGAGCTCTACTTATTCTATGCGGAATATCGGGAGTAATTGCTATTAGTTTAGGGGCGCTTGGCGCTCATACACTAAAGGAAGTTCTTAGTCTTGAGCGTTTAAAAAGTTTTGAAACGGGAAGTGATTACCATATTTACCACACGATTGGTCTATTAATATTAATTGCGTTAACTGATAAACTTCCAGAAAAAACCATCAAAACTATTGCGTGGTTATGGGGGTTAGGAATTATATTATTCTCTGGATCAATATACCTACTCGCCACTCGTGAAATACTCGAGATCGAATCTTGGGTTAATTTTCTTGGCCCAATTACTCCACTTGGGGGGTTATGTTTTATTGGGGGGTGGGCAACATTGATTTACGCAGGTTTTAAACAGCAAAAAAATGACTGATTACGAAAGATACAAAGAACTCAGCAAAAAAATTGCAGACATCTATCACGCTTCTGCTCTATTACAATGGGATCAAGAAACATATATGCCCCCGAAAAGTGCCCCGACCAGAGCGCAGCAACTTTCTACTTTAGCAGGAATCGGTCATGAGCTTTCGGTTGACGAATCATTCGGAGAGTTGATTTCTAACTTGGTTAGTGATGATTCTCTATCGGAAATTGAAAAAAGAAATATAGTTCAATCGAAAAAAGATTACGACAAGAGCTTAAAATACACCACCGAGTTTGTAAAAGAAATGAGCGAAACCGTTTCTGCTGCATTTCAAGCTTGGCAGAAAGCTAAAGCGGAAAACAATTTTTCATTGTTCGCACCTAAACTAGAGAAACTCGTTGCTCTAAAAAGAAAAGAATGTGAACTAATTGGCTATGATGAACATCCTTATGATGCTCTGTTAGACGAATTTGAGCCCGGGGCTAAAACATCTACCATTGAAACTGTTTTTGAAAACATTAAACCCAAGTTAATCTCATTGCTTGATAAAATTTCAGGAGCAAATCAAAACAACGATTCGTTTATGTTTAAACACTACCCGAAAGACAAACAATGGGATTTCGGCATCGATTTACTTAAACAAATGAATTACGATTTTGATGCTGGTCGCCAAGATATTTCTACACATCCGTTCACCACAAGTTTTAGCTCTAACGATGTTCGAGTAACCACTCGAATCAATGAAAATGATGTAAGTGAAATGATTTGGAGCTGTATTCACGAAGGCGGACATGGACTATATGAGCAAGGACTAAAATCGTCAGAATACGGGCTACCATCGGGTTCGTATCTTTCGTTGAGTATTCACGAATCGCAATCTCGCCTTTGGGAAAACAACGTTGGGCGAAGCCTTCCCTATTGGAAAAAGAATTACCCGTTAGCGCAAGAATATTTTTCGGAACAGTTAGTTGGTGTTTCTGCTAAAGACTTTTACAAAGGCATGAACGTTGTAAAATCATCTTTAATTAGAACAAGTGCTGATGAATTAACCTATCATTTTCATGTGATGATTAGGTTCGAGATAGAGAAATCACTTATTGAAGGAAGCATCGAAGTTCGAGATTTACCTACCGTTTGGAATGCGAAATACAAAGAATACATGGGCATTACCGTTCCTAATGATGAGCAAGGTGTATTACAAGATATTCATTGGTCACATGGTAGTTTTGGGTATTTCCCTACCTACTCGTTGGGGAGTTTTTATGCCGCTCAGTTTTTCGCACAAGCAAAAAAGGAAATTCCTGAGCTGAACACTAAAATTGAAAACGGAGAGCTTCTCCCGTTACTCAATTGGCTTCGCGATAAAATACACCAACACGGTAAAACATATACGTCTGACGAACTATGTACCATGGTTACTGGAGAAACGTTAAATTCAGACTACTTTTTGAAATATGCTGAGGAGAAGTATGGTAATCTATATGGTATAAAATGAGATTTCTTCTTATAATTCTAGGAACTGCAATTTTGATGACTTCGTGCTCAAGCTCAGAGAAAAAAGCTGAAGAAATAGCAATGTCTTGCTTGATTGACAAAATTCCAAAAGGGGTTGAAGCAACAAAATTTACTGAACAATATTTAATTAAAAATAGCTACATCAGTAAATGGGATAAGCCAAATATAATTAATCTAATAACCTGAGTTCGATTCTTAATCAGCTTGTTTTTAATGAGTTACATTTAATCAATCCCTCTAACTCCCTTTTCTAAGGGAGAATTCCCTCTTGGAGAAGAGGGTTAGGGAGATTGACCAAGTACTTTTTGATGCGAACTCAAATTAAAGCACTATAAATCAACTACTTATTTGCTTTAGCCTCCGTCAGTGTCCACACTGACGGTAAATAACTTAGTCTTCGGTACATTTTCACTAACGATAACACATATGTCGGTGAAGACACCGACAAAAGGCGTTGTTTTTCGAGCCTGACAGGTTTATATTGTCCATCTTTATAAACCTGTCAGGGTTTGGGCGCACAAATTTTTACAACTTTTTATCGAAACACCCTACTTTTTCGTTAAATAGTTTTCCACGAAACAACAAATCCTGTGGATAAAAAGTGAGATTTATCAGCCATTACACGAAATTAATGCCATAAATTTGCCTTTTATTATAAATGTAATATCAAGCTTAAACTAAAGTTTAACCAAATTATTAATTATGACAGAAACAGGTTTTAGAGCAGATGGAGCAACAGTAGCTTCGCTCGGACTTAATCCTTCAAAAGCTCATTGGAATTTATCACCTGAAGAACTAACCAAAATATCGGTTGATAACAACATGGGTATTATTGCCGACAACGGTGCATTATCGGTTAATACCGGGAAATTTACTGGTCGGTCTCCAAAAGACAGATTTATTGTTGAAGATGACATTACTCGCGATTCTATATGGTGGGGTAATGTGAACATTAAATTTGATGCTGATAAATTCGATAAATTATACGATAAAGTTATCGCTCATCTGGAAGGAACAGAGCTTTATGTTCGTGATTCTTATGTATGTGCAGATGCCGATTACAGACTAAACGTACGTACCGTTTCTGAACTGCCTTGGTCGAGTCTTTTTGCATACAATATGTTTTTGCGTCCAACTGAGGAAGACATAAAAACAATGTCTATTGATTGGAACATTATTCAAGCACCAAGTTTTTTAGCCGACCCTGAAATTGACGGAACACGACAAGGAAATTTCGCAATCATGAACTTTACCAAAAAGATTCTTTTGATAGGTGGAACCGGTTATACTGGAGAAATGAAAAAAGGGATTTTTTCTGTGCTTAACTTCATTTTGCCACACGATAGAAACGTACTTTCGATGCACTGTTCATCAAACATTGGTGAAAATGGAGATACTTCTGTTTTCTTTGGTTTATCAGGAACAGGAAAAACAACTCTTTCGTCTGATCCAAATAGAAGACTAATTGGTGATGATGAACACGGTTGGGCAGAAAATTCAGTTTTCAATTTCGAAGGTGGTTGCTACGCAAAATGTATCGACCTTAGTAAAGAAAAAGAACCTCAGATTTATGATGCGATCAAACCTGGTGCACTATTAGAGAATATCATATTCAAAAACGGCAATGTGCCTGATTATGAAGATGGTTCAATTACTGAAAACACCCGGGTAAGTTACCCCATTCATTATATTGATAATGTTGCTGAGCCATCTGTTGGAAACGTACCCAACAATATATTCTTCTTAACGTGTGATGCTTTTGGAGTTTTGCCTCCAATATCAAAACTTACGCCTGGGCAAGCGATGTACCAATTTATTTCTGGATATACTGCTAAAGTTGCGGGAACAGAAGAGGGAGTTACTGAGCCTGAAACTACATTTTCCGCTTGTTTTGGAGCACCATTTTTGCCTTTACATCCAACTAAGTATGCCGAGATGTTAGGTGAAAGAATGAAAAAGCATAATGTTAACATTTGGTTAATTAACACTGGCTGGTCTGGTGGTGTTTACGGAGTTGGATCTAGGATGAAATTGAAACACACACGTTCAATGATTACTGCTGCGCTCGAAGGGAAATTGAATAGTGTTGATTTCGAAAATCATCCAGTTTTCGGATTGGCAATGCCAACGTCTTGCCCTGATGTACCGACTGATATTCTTAACCCAAGAAGCACTTGGTCTGACACCAATTCTTATGATACTAAAGCTAATGAGTTAGCAGAGGCATTTGTTAAGAATTTTGAGAAGTACGCTGAAGGTGCCAATGCAGAAATTTTAGCTGCTGCACCTAAGACTTCAGTTAATGTAGGTTAGTTGCTCCGCCTTCGAGAACCTCAGGCATCGCTTCGATAGGTTCGATTACCGAATAATAATACTTTAAAACCCTGTTCTTTGGATGGGGTTTTTTATTTACAATTAGTTTACTGTTTACAGTAAACAGTAAACTATAAATATATTATCGTATATTTGTAACTAATGGGTGTTAAACACAACATAAAAAGTTTATTTGCTGAACGAAAAGAACTAAGTATTTCTGAAATAACGCAGAAACTAGGTGTTTCCAAGCAGATTATTCATCGAATAATCAAAAAATTAGTTGAAGACCAGCTCGTTATCAAACTTGGCTCCCCTCCAAAAACATTATATCGAATTAATGATAAGCAAAAAAAGCAAATAGCTGCCTCACCGAAAATAGACAATTTTGATGACGATTATCTAAATTCTAACTTTCTGTTGATTAGTGAAACCGGGGAATTTATCGAGGGCATAGCAGCTTTCAACCGTTGGAGTTTACAACGAAAACTACCTGTGCTTAAAACACTATCAGAATACAAGAAAACAAAAAAAAAGCATGCAAAATACTACGATGAAAACAAGATTATAGATGGAACAGTAAAACTCCACAATTCGTTTGGCGAAGCCACACATATTGACAAGGTTTTCTATTTGGATTTTTACGCTATAGAACGCTTCGGAAAAACAAGATTGGGCACACTTTTACACTTTGCCAAACAGGGGCAAAATAAGTTCTTGATGTCTATAATGATAGATGAAATTCGTGAAAAAATTGACCATTTCATTGGGGAAGAACAATTTGATGCCGTTGCATTTGTTCCACCAACAATAAAGAGAGAGGTTCAGATTATGAAGTTCATTCAAGATAATTTAAATATAGCGCTACCTGTTGTGAAAATTAAAAAGATTAATGGAATAATCCCTGTTCCTCAAAAATCTCTGAACAAAATTGAGCAACGGATAAACAACGCCACTGACACGTTTGCTGTTACTGAACAGCGGCAATTTAAAAAAGTGCTTCTAATAGACGATGCTGTTGGGTCAGGAGCTACATTAAATCAAATAGCTGAAAAAATTAAATTAAAAAAAGTGGGCACGCTAGTCATAGGTCTTGCAATTGTAGGTAGTTTTAAGGGCTTCGATGTAATAACAGATATATAAATGCAACTTTTTTACTGCCCAGAAATAACAAACGAAAACAACTTTTTACCTGAAGTTGAATCTCGGCATGCGGTAAAAGTTCTTCGGAAAAGTGAAGGAGCTCTATTGCAAGTTATTGATGGAATTGGGGGTTATTACAAAGTTGAAATTACTGACGCTAATCACAAAAAATGTGAATTTAAAGTTATCGAAAAAAAGGAAAATTACAATCCTCTTTCCTATCAACTTCATATTGCAATTGCACCCACTAAAAACAATGACCGTTTTGAATGGTTTTTAGAAAAAGCTACCGAGATTGGAATAACAGAAATAACGCCTATTCTTTGTGAGCACTCTGAGCGAAAAGTAATAAAGAAGAACGGCTTAATAAAGTGCTAGTTACTGCAATGAAACAAAGTGGACAAGCTTTTCTTCCAAAACTAAATCCAATTACTACACTAAGCGAGTTAGTCAAAAATCATACTAGCAAGTCTGCATACCTTGCTCATTGCGAAGAACAAAACCAGAAATCGTTGAAGGAAATTTATAAAATAGGCTCTCCTTCATTGATACTTATTGGACCAGAAGGCGATTTCTCAAGCAAAGAAATTAAACTTGCTTTGGACAATAATTTCAAACCAATATCTTTGGGCAATAATCGTTTACGAACCGAAACCGCAGGTGTGGTTGTTTGCAACACTGTTAACCTATTAGAATCTTGAAAAGACTCTTTATCATATTTATTTCTATCGGTATTTGGATGCTTACCTCAGCCCTAATTTCGAAATCCACTTACAATATTGGTTTGCTAAAGTATAGTGGCGGTGGAGATTGGTATGCGAATCTCGAAACCTCGTTACCAAACCTTATAGAGTTTTGCAATAAAAACCTAAAAACAAATATCGGTGAGCAAGAAACCGTTGAAGTGGGAAGTCCAGAAATTTTCAACTTTCCATTTGTACACATGACTGGACATGGAAACGTAATTTTTACAACCGCAGATTCTGAAAACTTAAGAAGCTATTTAATTGCAGGTGGTTTTCTGCATATTTCGGACAATTACGGGATGGATAAATTCATTCGTCCCGAAATGAAAAAGGTTTTCCCTGAATTAGATTTTATTGAATTGCCTTTCTCCCACCCTATTTATCATCAGAAATACAACTTTCCCAAAGGCTTACCCAAAATTCACGAACATGATGAAAAAGCACCACAAGGTTTTGGTTTAATTTACGAAGGTCGTTTGGTTTGTTTTTACGATGTAGAATGTGACCTTGGTGATGGCTGGGAATCTGCTTCGGTTCACAACGATTCTAAGGAAGCTAGAGCAAGTGCTCTAAAAATGGGAGCTAATATTATTCAATATGCTTTTCTTGGAAGAGGGAATGATTAACCAAGGTAAATTCCCCTTTGGATAAAGGGGAGAGTTAATGACAAATATTATTCAGTACGTCTTTCTTGGAAGGGGGAATGATTAACCAGAGTAAATTCCCCTTTGGAGAAAGGGGTTAGGGGAATTGAAAGGCTAAATAACATAATGGACAACAACAAATCGAACTACAACAAAAACCTAAAACCTTTAGCAAGGAATCTAAGAAATGACTCTACACAAGGAGAAATAATATTATGGTCTCAAGTTCTTAGAGCTAAGAAAATGTGTGGTTACGCTTTCAATAGAAAATTCTCTCTACAATTAAACGAAACAAATATGATTGTAGATTTCATAAGTCGAAAGCTTAAACCAGTTATTGAAATCGATGGTTATTCTCATAACTTTAAAGAAGGAATAGACGAAGTGCGTGATAAAATTCTTTCGGAGCACGGCTATACAGTTTTACGAATTTTGGAAAGCGATGTAAAACACGATTTGAATAACGTAGTTAGGATTATCGAAGCTAAAGTTCTTGAACTTGATTCCTCTCCTTGCGAAGAGGGTTAATGAGATTGAATTGATTATCAATTCCCCCGACCCCTTTCTCCAAAGGGGAGAACTAATGACAAATATTATTCAGTACGCTTTTCTGGGAAGAGGGAATGATTAATTATCCTCTTCCCATTTTAAACTGATAGAATTTGTAAGATAGGATAAGTAAACATATTATACCTATATAAACCATTATACAAACTAACTTTTGAATCCATTTAGTAGAATCTGCTGTTCTAGAAAATTCCTCAAAATACTTCAACTGTGTCTGTTTATCCCTAAGAACCTGTTCATAATCTTTTCACTATAATGGCGATGAATGCAAGTACGACAAACTGAAGGCTGTTATTGAGTTTTCTCTCGCAGATTTTCCAAAGTCTTCTGCATTTCTCT
>JAESTK010000145.1 GCA_016763645.1 Flavobacteriales bacterium | reverse complement strand
ACATGAAAGTCAATGATATCAGTCACTTTGATTTTTAGTAAGTTTGATATTCAAAAACAGGAAATCGTAACTCATTGATTATCTGCGCAAATAAAAAAGTGTGAGTTTGCCCTGTTTCAAACATCAGATAATAGAAAAGAAACTTTTGAAGATTTAGGACTTCATACAACTTGGGTTAAGTGGGCTACACCAACTGCTGAAGCATTGAGACAAGCGAGTCTTGCAAAAGAATCGAGAATGTCTCAGGTAACACCTGAATTACCACAAGTTTATGTGAAAAAAATTAGTGTGACGAATTCGAAATTTTTAGGCAGAATTGAATTAGAGCTAAATCAACAATACAATTCATTTATCGGAGGAAGAGGAACCGGTAAATCTACTGTCCTAGAATATTTAAGATGGGGGCTTTGTGACCAAATTATTGGGGTTAATGAGATTGAAAATCAATCTGAAATTTTAAAAAGACGACAAATTTTAATTGAAAAAACTTTGACACCATTTTCGGGGGAAGTAAGGATTAATACTGTTGTTAATGGTATTGAACATATTGTAAAAAGGAATTCGGCAACAAAAGAAATTAAACTTAAAATAGGTGATGGTGACTTTGAGACTGCAACAGAAGAAGAAATAAGAAGATTAATTCCAATTCAGGCATACAGCCAAAAACAATTGAGTAGCGTTGGTGTAAGAACTGATGAATTAAAACGCTTCATACAACAACCAATAGCAAACGAATTAAATGATATTAAATTTAATCTAAGAGAAGTATCAAAAAATGTAAAGTCTACTTACAATAATTTAGTTCGAAAAAAGGAAATTCAAAGTGAAGTTGAAGAGTTACAACTACAACACAAATCAGTTAAGAAGCAAGTTCAGAATTTAAGGGAATCACTAAAAGGAATTTCAGATGAAGACAAAAAGGTCATTGCAAGCAAGCAATTATATGAAAATGAACAGACTTTTATTCAAGAATCACAAAATGAATTTAACCTTTTCAGTGAAAAGACCCAAGAATTATTGAACTCAATTAACGATTATCCAAGTTTAATAACAGAATCCTCTGATTTTGAAAATAACGAACTTTTAAAGAAAATTGAAAAAGAAAAAACGGAAAGATTTTCTGATTTAAAAACAAATTTTCAAAACCTTGTGAATTTATTTGAAGGTGATAACCTAAAGGCATTTAGTGAACTAATAGAAAAATGGAAATTACTTAAACTCGAATTTGACAAGAAATATAACCTTATTAAGGAAAAGGCTACTGCCAATGAAAGCGTAATAAAAGAAATAACTAAGCTCGAAGAAAGACTAAGGGAAATAACAAATTCAATTAATGAACGTTTGGCTCGAATTAAGGAATTAGGAAGCCCTGATGAAAAGTTTAATCTGGAAAGAGAAAAGTGGTATGAGCTACATCGAAATAAAATTTCAATGCTTAATGAACAGGCAACTTTATTTACTGAACTTTCCAAAGGAATAATACAAGCAGAAGTAACACGTAACATCAATATTGCGAAAATCCGAGACGGCTTAATTCAGTCTTTCTCAGGTACTAGGATTAGTAAGGATAAAATAGAAAATATTTGTAACGAAATTAGTAGTAGTGAAACACCACTAGAAACTTGGAAAACATTATTGGAAGAATTAAGGTCACTCGCAGAATATAAAATTACTGAAGATAGACCTATCGAACTACCTGAAACAGTGACTTTGTCAAATGCTAGTTTGAATGATGGAAATAAGCAAAAAATTGTAGAACTATTCTCACCTGAAAACTGGTTGAATATGTTGACACAAGAAATTGAATTTGAACCACAGTTTAAATATTCGACAAGCAATGAAATGGGTGACGTCATACCATTTTCAGAAGCTTCAGCTGGTCAACAAGCAACTGCACTTCTATCTGTTTTACTAAATCAAGGAGGAACTCCTCTTTTAATTGACCAACCAGAAGATGATATTGACAACAGAGCAATAAATGAAATAATACAAAATATCTGGTCTGCAAAAACTAAGCGACAATTAATATTTACAAGTCATAATGCTAACTTGGTTGTAAATGGGGATGCGGAACTTGTTATTTGCTGTGATTATAAATCATCAAGTCAGCAAACTCAAGGGGAGATTAAATATGAAGGAGCCATTGACAATATAGAAATAAGAAATGAAATTACTTCTGTAATGGAAGGCGGAGAAAAAGCATTTAGATTACGAAAAGAAAAGTACGGATTCTAAAAGCACAGACTTCACAGAGGCTATGAACTATGTACTTATATCAGTGGTTTTGGTTGTAGTTATGACCATTTTTGCCTTCATCCAAACGCCCCAATTGTCCCAAGATATATTAGGAAACTAAGCAATGGAATCAGTAGCCCATAATAGGTTAATAATTCCTTAGTTGTATGAACTTCAGGGTTCGATTCATTCGAGCCGAAAAGAAGAAAGAGAAAATCAGAGAGTATTTTTTTCATTGGTTTTAAAGTTAAATTTACTGAATCTCAAGCGAAGTTGAACCCCAGTAAAAAAATTATTTCAAAATACGCTTTTTCACTTATAGTCTAGCTCAATTAAAATTGTTACTATTGAAAACTACAAATCAGTAAGTTACAATCATGTGATTTTCTAAAATATAAATAGCCAATCTAAAATAAAGAAATAGGACATATCAATTATAGCGTAAAGCTGTAATTCCGGAAACAGAAAACTGGTAATTTTTACAATCCTTGAATTATAGACAATTCGCTCACCGCTTGGGGTGAGCTTTGTTTGTTTTGGATTGTGGGTATACCAGTACCTCTGTTTCGGATGAATTGAAGTTTCACCCCTCTTTTTTGAGAGGAAAAAAATAGTAACAGAAAATACATTTTTTATGAAAAAATTAGCCTCATTAACCGTCTTTTTTTTACTAGCATCAGTCCTTAGTTATTGCCAAACCTCAAAATACTGGGTAGCCTCCTCTACTGGAAATTGGAACGATGTTAATAATTGGTCTACTTCATCAGGAGGAACTGGAGGTGCCTCTGTGCCTTCTACAATTGAATTAGCAGTTTTTGATTCAAGTGGATTGGGAAATTGTAGTATGAATGTGTTAGTGAGTATTGGAGGTATTGATGTTCAAAGCGGGTATACTGGTGTTATAAATCAAGTGACATCCAATGTTGTTCATTTTAAAGCATTAGGTGCAATTTTTTCAGGAGGGACATTTATTGGTGGAACCGGAATAATAGCGAGTGATAAAAGTCTTTCGATTTCAGGAACTAATTTTACGTCCACTTCCGGCACGTTAGTTATTGACGATGACTATACGTTTTCTTCAGGCACATTTAACCACAACAATGGAAAAGTGCTTTTTAGTTTTCAGAATAGCCACAAGTATTTAGTTGGCTCACAAACCTTGTTTGATGTAGAATTTCAAGGAAGCACTTCATTCAATATAGATTCATGCAACCCTTTGGCATGTACCGAAATGTCCGTTGCCACTATTTTAACTGTTGAAGGAACTTTAGTTTTTAATAATGGCACTTCTACAATCAATAGTGGGCAAATAAGTGTGCTAGGCGACATAGATTTAACTCTAGGAAATAGTACGGGAAGCACTATTTTAAAGATTGACGGTACTACAAATCAAAATATAATTGGTATCGCTGTTGGAACAAGAACTGTAGGGAATGTTAACATAGATAAGCCTTCAGGAACTCTGTTCCTGCAAGACAGAATTACGATTGTGAAAAGCTGGACTTATTTACAAGGTAACATTGATGGAGCAACTAATAATTCAACAATTGTGTTTAGTACTCAACCAAATTTAGAAATACGAGGTACTCATGCTCTTTATAATGTTGAATTTTTAGGTTCAAAATCGTTTAATTTAGGTATTACTGATGTTTTAACCATCGAGGGAACATTAGCATTTATCAATGGAACTTCGACAATTAACAATGGGCAAATAAGTGTGCAAGGTGATCTAGATTTAACTCTAGGAAATAGTACGGGAAGTACTATTTTAAAGATTGACGGCACAGCTAATCAAAGCATTATTGGTATCGCTACGGGAATCAGAACTTTAGGGAATGTTAACATTAACAAACCTTCGGGCACTTTATTTCTTCATGATAGAATTACGATCGTGAAAAGCTGGACATATTTACAAGGTAACATTGATGGAGCGACCAATAACTCAACAATAGTTTTCAGCACTCAACCTAATTTAGAAATACGAGGTACTCATGCTCTTTATAATGTTGAATTTTTAGGTTCTAAATCGTTTAATTTAGGCACAACTGATGTTTTAACCATTGAGGGAACATTAGCATTTATCAATGGGACTTCGACAATTAACAATGGCCAGTTCGCTATAAAAGGAGACATTGATTTAGTTGCTGGACTTACCGATGGAACAACGTTGTTTAGAATTAACGGAACGGGTAACCAAACCATTTTTGGAGGATCAAATAGAAAGCTCGACAATTTAATTATCGACAAACCATCTGGTATTGTAGCTATTGAAGACGAACTAACTGTTAGAACAGGAAAAACACTAACACTAATTAACGGGGAACTAGCGCAAGGAACAAACGGATTGTTAATTATAGAAGATAATGCTTCTATTACAGGAGGAAGTGTTGCTTCATATATTTCAGTGCCAATTCAGAAAACAGGAAACGATGCTTTTACATTCCCTACAGGAAAAAATGGAAATTATCAACCGCTGAGTATTACTGCTCCAACCTCTTCGAGTTGGTTTACGGTTGAGTATTTTGATGTAGCCCAGACATTAGGTACTGAGCTTGGAGATTCATTAGGGGGAATAAGCGCCTGTGAATATTGGTCGTTAAACAGAAATGCGGGAACAGGGACAGTTGATATTACTATCGGCTGGAACAACAATAGTTGTGATATTTCCAGTTCTGTAAATGACATAAGAATAGGAAATTGGGACGGCACAAAATGGGTCAGTATTGGAAACAACAGTACCACAGGTACTACCTCATTAGGTACTATTACCAACGACCTCGCTATTACCAATTACACCTATTTTACCACAGGGAAAAAGGCAAGCGAATTTTCGAATATAGTAATTGACTTAGGAACAGCAGCAGATTTTGCCTTGTTGGCTCAAGGAGAAATAAAATCCAATGAAGAAGTAAAGGCGCTAAGAAATGTGGGATCAATGATTGCTACAGATATTAAAATTAGCTCCGAAGGTCAGGTATATAATAGCACAGCAGAAGTTAGCGGAGCCCTGACGGATTTAAGTAGCGCTATAGTTCAGATACAGTCATATGCGGCAACGAGCTTAACAAGTTTGGAAGGGAGCGTAGCTTCAGGAGTCTATACTATTAATTCATCTTACATATTTGACAAATCGATTGATTTGAATGGGAATGACTCGTCAATTTTTATTTTTAAAATAGATGGAGACCTTAACGTTACGAGTGAAGCGAATGTCCTACTAAACAATACAAGACCTAAAAATATTTTTTGGTATGTAACAGGAAATGTGACAATAGATGATGGCGGTAGTTTTCACGGTAATTTAATTGCGGACGGCAACATCATTTACAATGTCAATTCGTTCAATAGGATCAATTTATTTTCGCTAGGAGGAGAAATAAATCTTCTTTCAAAAGTTGGGGGCAATCTGGTTGGTATTTCATTTGATGGGAATACACTTTCTAAATCGTTTGATACTTCTATTGGAGTTTGTGGTGATTCGATAGTCGCTACAGTTCAGTTTGACATAAACGCAACAAGTGTAATTATTCATCAACAATACCCTGATGGAATCTTTTTTCAGGGATTAGATTCGTTACAATTTCCAATATCAGACATTATTTTAGACACAACCGATTTAAGTTCCCCAATATTTTACATTTCAAACGTTTCGGCAACAACTAGCTTTAGCTTCTTTGTTCGAACGACATGTGATTTACCTGATAATACTATTATTACAATAATCGATTCTATTTTTTCTCCTTCTCTGACTGTAGAATACGATGCAATTGATATCAACGCAGACCGACCGCAGGTATTTGTCTCCACAGATATATTTACCAACGATAGTATACACACGAATAATATCATAAATGCAGTATTAGATTCCGTATTTGAAAGAACGATATGTATCGTTAATGCTGGTTTTAAGGTAGATAGTTTCATTTTTAATGAAACCCACGGGTCTTTGTTACAAATAGATAGCATTATTGGGGTTTCTTCATCTCAATACAATTATGACCCTGCAACAGGGTTGTTATCATTTCCTGTTACTTCAGATCTATTACCAAACGGTATGTTGGCTCGGCAAGACACGTTTAAAATAACACAGTTGGTACGGGTGGTTAGTTGTTCCCCTGTTAATGACGGAATATCTTTATACACTACGAGTTGGGGGTGTAATTCAGAGGTTTGTGATACTTCTAATTTGGTGAGTGCTCAAGTAACCACATTTTCAGGAATACCAGAGTTAACGCTTCTGCATACAATTGCCGACACCTTTTGTTATACCCCTAGTGTTATTCGAGAAAACTATTTTGTTATCAAGCACAGCCCCAATTCAAACGGTAACGCCTATAATATTGACTTCGACATTCGTTTTGACAATACATATACCTATACGATTCCGGGAACATATGAAGCTGTTTTACCCGGTAGCGTAAGCCGTATTTCTCTGAGTTCTTCCGATTCAATTTTGACGGGATTATTTAACTGTGGTAATGACACTCTTTTATTAGAGTCCAATATTTTATTTGATAGATTAAATATGGGTGATAGTATCATCGTTTATTACCAATCCTTCGCATGTACACCACCAAGGGGTCACTGTGAAAATGAAACTCAGTATGCTATGAAAGATACGTTATTTTATGCCAGTGGATGTGGTGATTCCCTTTTCGGAGACTTCAGGTTCAATCTTGGTGGAGGCGGAAGTAGCTTGGTGGAAGTAGATGCAAGTGGGCCAGTAAACATGATGGGAGACACATTATGGGCTACTTTAATTCCTGATACAGGTGGTGTAACAAGAAAAGTGATTTTTGAAATAACAAAAGGAGGATTAGGTAATGGGTATTGGGCAGCAAATAATCCTAACCGAGCAATTGAGCTAAGGTTTGGCATTGCTCCTTGCTTGTACCCCGTAGATAGTTTAGGAAGTAGTGTACACTGGCTAAGTGATGATGCCTCAGGGAACACAGAATGGTTTCCTTATTATTCAGCTTACGATGCAAGCGATAACTCATTGGTATTACGTTATTCCTGGAATGAAAAACCAATTGGTTTTAATGCCGGAGCCGATGTAAATGAAAACTTAATTGGATCGTTCATAAATATTAACGTAAAAGCAGATTGTCGATACTGGGTGTGTCCTCCCAAGAGTGCAGTAAATATTGAAATGTCATTTGTACCAGATAGCGCATGTGCGATTTATTCTGTACCGATGATGTGTGATGATTGGCAAATTAATGTTCAATGTCCAGGATGCTTAAGGCACGGGCTGTTCAGTACAAATCTTGAAATGTACAGAACAAACTATGGCTTGGCAGATCTTGATAATAATCGAATTCCAGATATACCAAACATAACTGCCAACCCTAGCACATCTGAGCAAAGAAAAGCGATGGTTGGCGATACTGTTGAAATCCATCTAACTGCTATCAACCAGTTAAGCTTACCAGGAGCGAACCCTACTCCGTTTAATAGAGAACTTACCTATGGTTATTATGAACTATTTATAAGTGGAGATGCAAATTATACTCCATTATATTGTCGTGTAGATATTTATGATGCAGATATGGGCGTAACTTATACTGACACAATACCTGGGAAATCCATATTGAGGAACACAGTTATTTCAGGTGCTCCTGCCGATTTTTTATTCGAGTTTAGCATTGATTCTTTAGCAGAATACGGGTTAGATACTTCACTCTACAATCATTTTGGCGACAGGGATATAATTGAGTTGTATCCTCTATTTGTGATAACAGGAAACACAGGCTCCCTCGGTTTTGAATCCGACATTGATAACCATGTTTATCTGGGAGTAATTCCATACCCCAGCAATACGTTTGATGACACACTATTATTTCCGGGAGGAAATACACTTCCAGTAACAGACCCTGACTATTCAAAATATGATAGTATTCAATATTATTGCGAAGACATAGGAGGTGGAAGGTTTCAACTGGTAGGGTATCAATATTCACAATCTGCGAGTATTATATCAGGCGGCCAAAATGGATGCACTGAAAAAAGGATTCAGTGGCATATTCAAACAATACTAAGTAATGGTGGTTTCGATAATGAATTTAGAAACTGGGCACACTATGACTCGGCTTGGTTTGTAATACCCGATGGTTTTATAGTCAATTCTGTTAAAATACTAAACCGATTTGTAACTCCAGTAGAAGTTTTCGATTTCGTTCCTTCTGGTTCAGGCATCTGGACAAAACCGAATGACACCTTGTTTTTTAGTATCGAAAAATGGTTTATCGACAACGGGTATGCTCATTATTATGATGATGGAGCTACAATAGATATAATAATAGCTGTTTCGCCAACATGTGATGTGCCGGAGTCTTTAGGAGCAAATGCTATTGTAACTGACAATTACGTAAGTTGGCAACAGATACCCGTGTTAGATAGTTTGTTTCCAATTGATACCGACACCATCAGGTCAGCTTATGTGGAGTTTAAGTACCCGGACTTTGATAAATTGTATCTACCAGGAGAGCAAACGGCACTTTTCTCAGAAGTCAATTGGAACTTCGATTTTAGTGTTATTCAAAGCGCAGAAAATGTTTATGCTCCAAATAACTGGATGACTTTCGAATCGTTTAATGGAACGATATTGATAACACAAGTAGTAATTGATGGGTTAACTGTTCTACCTCAAGGCACTAATAATGATATTTATTTGGCAGGTGATATAGGCCCAGGACAACATGTAAATATTGCCGTTACGGCTGAATATAGTAATTGTACTCGCGACAGCATTCTAGTGCTAAGTGGTTGGGATTGTCAGGGTGTTCCCGATGTCGTTGATAGTTTAACCTGTATTTCAGATTCAGCTATCTTATACATTAACCCTGTTGAAGCAAAGCTTACCGTAATTTCTCCTGCACTAACATCATCCATAGATTTTTGTGATTCGATTCCCTTTCTTGTTGAAATAAGAAGTGCAAGCAACGGCACAATGCATGATATTGAACATACGATAATAATACCCAGTGGTGCGTCATTAAGTTCAGAGGGTGTAGTTATTACGTATGATGGAGTAACTGTGCCGTTAAATTATACAATCAGTAATGATACGCTGTTTATTGATTCGCTTCCTTTAGGAATAGACACCACTGGGCTTTTAGATTCCATTGGCAATTATTTTGTTGAATTTACATTACTTCCTACTTGCGATTATGTTAATAACCAGACGGTTCAATTTTTAACTTCTGGAATAACAAATTGCAACAGTTTGTTTTTCGACACGGTAAATACTACGTTACCTGAATTAGAAATTAGGGAAAACGACACGTTATTTGCCGTTTTCAGGTCTGTGTTAAATAACGGTTGCATTAACGATTCTGGAACTGTAAGTGTTTCTATACTGAACAATGGTTCTGGAATTTCGGGTAATTCGGTGCTTCAGATTAATGTTCCTTCTCAAGTTCAAACCATTCTCAATTTTAGCCCTGACAGTACTACAATTGTTGGCAACGACAACATTTTATATTGGTCTGTATCGTCTATTAATCCTGGGGATTCTGCCGTAATTTCTTTTGCCGTTTTTGCACATGATTCTATTTGTGGTACGTTTTATCTAAGCGCTTTGTTAAATAATCACGATACTATCTCTTGCAGCGGGTCAGGAATTTCATGTGAAGTTCCTCCTGTACCGATTAGCATATTATTTTGCACCGGGCCTGCATTGGTTGTAGATAGCATTCTACAAATTAGTTGCACAGGGTATATGGATGGCGCAGCCTATGTCTCGGTTATTTCTAGCCAATATCCGTATAGTTACAATTGGTCGAATGGAGAGACAACAAAGGACATTTTAGGTCTAACAACAGGGGGTTACACATTAACTGTTACCGATGTTAATGGTTGTACTGCTACCCAATCTGTTACTATTACCGAAGAACCCTTACCTCTTTCCGTTTCAAGTTCTTCTACCATTGCCTGTTACAACAGTAATGATGGCTCTGCATCTGTTGGGGTAACAGGAGGCACTTCTCCCTACACCTACCTGTGGAGTGATGGACAATCAACCTCCACCGCAAGTAGTTTAGGAGATGGTATATATACTGTTACAATTACTGATAATAATGGATGTGAAGGGATAGAATCAGCCACTATAACTGAGTTCCCAGAAATAAACATATCACTAACTCTTCAAACACATGTTACATGTAAAAGTAACAGTGATGGTTCACTTGGAATTATGGTAAACGGGGGGTCGTCTCCTTACATATATAAGTGGAAAGACTTTTTTACCAACACGTTTATTTCAGGACTGTCAACAGCCACTGTCACAGGTCTTGATAAAGGAACGTATTATGCAATTGCACAGGACATGAACGGATGTTCAGATATAATCTCTGTATCCATTTTAGAACCAGGCGACCCATTACTCGTGAATATTTTAACAACCCAAAATGTTTCTTGTAAAGGTGGCTCAGATGGTATGCTGCAGGTACAAGGTTCGGGCGGTTGGTTAACTTATTCCTATAACTGGAGTAATGGTGAAAATGGCGCAGCAATTTATAATTTAACTGCGGGAACATATAGTTACACCGTTTCGGATGCCAATAGTTGTTCCGTAACAGGTAGTATTATTATTTCTGAACCTGCTCAACCCGTAACAATAGGCCGTTCTTCCTTTTCGAATGTTACTTGTTTTGGTGGTAATGATGGAAGTGCTTCGATAAGTGTTTCTGGAGGAACATCTCCTTATTCTTACAGTTGGAATAATGGTTCGGCTATAGCTTCTATTGCCAATTTAAGCAGTGGTAATTATAGTGTTACGGCAACGGATGACAATGGTTGTAGCATTACCCAAAATTTTGTTATTACCCAGCCTACTCAGGCTTTATCGGTGGTTGCTACAGGAACTGAGGTTGACTGTTTTGGCAACAATACAGGCAGTGCTACATCAAGCGTTTCTGGGAGTACAACACCGTACTCTTATTTGTGGAGTAGTGGACAAACAAGTGTCGGAATAAACAACCTCTTTGCAGGGACACATTCTGTTACCGTTACCGATGCTAACAATTGTACGCCACAAATAGCGACAGTTACCATTAGTCAGCCATCAACTATTATCACTTCTTTTAGTACAACAGACGAAATCTGTAGCGGGACTGATGGCTCTGCTACCGCAACAGTTAATGGAGGAACACCGCCTTACACATATAGCTGGTCTAATGGAGAAACATCGTCAACTATTAGCGGCTTAATTGCAGATAATTATTCATTAGTAATTACTGACAATAATGGTTGTGTTGAAACTACCGTTGCTGCTGTAGAAGCGTATCCAACATATATAACGGTAACAAGCCCTATAAACACAACTATGACATGGGCAGTTGATATGGAGATTGACCATATAGTTACCATTGGTACTAGTGGTTGGTTAACCATTGATAATGCTCAAATTTCTTTTGGCCCTAATGGTCGTATTGAAGTAGAAGCAGGAGGAACACTCGAAATATTTAATTCTACCATTACCAACGTACAATGTAATGATGAGTTGTGGCAAGGTATATTTGTTCACGGAAATCAGGATTTCGCACATCCCATCAATCCTTTTAACGGAAACAATGCCAAACATGGGTTGGCATACATCAAAAACTCAACTATAAGCAATGCAAGGGTTGCAGTAAGCACTGGAGCTTATTTTACGGATATTGTTGATCAGTATGCCGGGATAATAATTGCTGAAAATTCGCAATTTATAAACAATAGAGAAACCATACATATTGAAGGACCTACCGATGGTGATAATCGTAGCCGGATAATACGGTGTCAATTTAGATTAAATGACGATGCGAATTTTGATTTTCCATTCTCTAAACATATAAAATTTGTAAACTTAAGATATTGCAATGGTGTTGAGATTATTGGTAATTCATTCGAAAACCAAAGAACTTATACAGTAAACGAAAGAAGGGGTGTAGCTGTTCTCAGTGCTGCGTCAGAATATACGCTCGTTAGAGCTTGTAATATACTTAATGAACAGACAAATGAATGCGAAGGTGCCAGAAACACCTTTACGGGAATGTCTTACGGTGTTTATGGCACCGATTTAGGAAGTTTAAACGTGGTAAAAATATCTGACTGCGTATTCGATGAAAACTTTAGAGGGATATACCTGAGAGGGCTTGATTTTTCCGAAGTTACCCAAAACGAATTTAAAGTAGGAAATTTAACTTCTGCCTTAGGGTTTAATAATAACGCTTATGGATTATACCTCGATAATTGTGATGATTACACGATAGAAGAAAACGAATTCGAAAATTCGGCAATACAGGGAACAAACTATAATTCTTATGGTATTGTAGTTAGAAACAGTGGCGCTCAATCGAACCAGATTTACCGAAATAATATTACCAACCTTGGGGTTGGAATGGAAGTTTTTGGTGATTATAGTTTAAGTTCTAATGAAGACCTGGAAATAAAATGTAACGATTTTTATGGAAATCTTGAATACTGGGATTTTGTTAATAGCAGTGGAGATGTTGCTGACCCTCAAGGCTTATGTGATGTGAATTTCGATCCTAGAACACCAGCAGGAAATACATTTAGTCATACCTGTAATGGCATAGACAACGACAATGATTTTTTCGCTTTCTGGGCGGGAACTGAGTATGCTCATCACGAGTACATTGGGTCTTATAATATAGAACCTCAGTGTGCAAGTCATGTCACTTTAAATGAATGTTTTGGTACATTTTATCAAGATTTCGAGACTTCATGTCCAACCAATTTTCCTGTAGTTAGTGGTGGGGGAAGCAGTAGCGGCAATAAATTTATTTCTATCAATCAACTAATTATAAAAAACCAACAAAATTTAGATGGTAGTGTTTCAATAATAGATGGTGGAGATACACAAGCATTGTTGGCTACCATATCAACAGGTAGTGAGGGCCACGTGAAGAATGAACTGTTAAGTGCTTCGCCTTATTTGAGCGATGAAGTATTGATTGCTTATACTGAAAGTGAACCCCCTCACGGGAACTTTAAGCAAGTAATTATTCAAAATTCTCCCGTAACCGAAGAAGTTATGTCGATAATTGATGAGCAGAATTTACCAAGAGGCATTAAAAAACAAATTGATTCTGTACAAATTGGTGTATCTCCACGTTATGAGATTGATCAACAAATAAATTATTATAGCCGTCAACTGTCACTTGCATACAGTGATTTAACGTATTATTATTTAACTGACTCTATAGAAGAAAACCTTGATAGTGTTATTGCCGTATTGCAAACAGGAGAAGGAGATGGAATTATGATGGAGCTAACTGCAGCATATACCGAAAATGAACAATATACTGAAGCTAGAACTACAATGAGTAATTTAGATAATATTGATTTTGCCAGTTATCTTTATGTTCAGGATGTTGTTATTGGTTTAAAAGAACAAAATCTGGAGTTGAACGAGTTAGTAAATGATAATACAATAATAGCAGCGTTAGACTTATTAACAAAAGATACGTTAAATCATGGTTATGTTGAAGCGCGCGGCTTAATGGAGTTAATAGACCAAGAGTTGCATTATCCAGAGTATTTCCAACCCTTACCAAACGGAATGGTAGCTAGAAAAGCTAATAACACAGAACAAGAAACCTATTCTCTGGTAACAGAGGAGGATTTGATTATTGTTGAACATAATGAACTTGACCGGTTTAAGTTGGGTAATTACCCTAATCCATTTGATCAATCAACAACTATTGAAGTGTATAGTGAAAAAGCTGGTGAAGTGGTGGTTACTAGCTTGCTTGGAGAATTAATTAGGACCCAGAAAATTGGTAAGGGTAACACTTTTTTCACTATCGATAACAAATCGCTAAGTAGCGGCACGTATTTTTACACATTAATTGTTGAAGGAATACCTGTATTAACCGAAAAAATGGTAAAATATTAACGAAATCATACTTTACGATATTTACACTATTGTTCACATTTAGTGGTTTCTGTCAATATTTTAACAATAGGTATGAATTTGAGGGAAATCCAGATGGTGCGTTAAGCGTACTTGAATCTAATGGGAAATACATTGCTGCAGGTTCTATGAGGGATAGTGCTAATAATAAGGCAATTGCTATTATTCAGTTGGACCAGAATGGAAATGAACAAATAATAAAAAAGTATTATCCATTCGATAATCATTTTTTGTTTGCAGGAAGCAATAAAGCGCTTATCAATAATATTACTGGAGGGTATACAATGACCGGTTCAGTATGGGATACAACAGGCAATGTCAACGTTTATCTTCTCTTCTTTGATGTGTTTTTAGATACAACTAGATTCTCAGAAATAGATCTTGGTTTAAATGAGACAGCTTTTCAATGCAAACAAACTCTAGATTCTGGGTATATAATCGTTGGTAATCAAGAGTCTTCAGGTAATTATGACGTGCTTTTGATTAAAACAGATAGTGTAGGGTCGCTAGAGTGGTTTCAAACTTACGGAGGAATAGGTGCGGAGTTAGGTTTTTCGGTTGATATTACATCTGATAAAGGATATATTATTGGGGCGTACACTAATAGTATGGGTAATGGCGATTATGATAGCTATGTTTTGAAAGTTGACAGCTTAGGAAGTGTGCAATGGGAAAAAACATTTGGGACCTCAGAATTTGAGGGTTCGACTTATGTAAAAGAGCTTTCCGATTCAAATTTTATTGTAGCTACTGCAATTGAGAAATATCAAATAGGGAGTTATGCACAGCATAAAATTAGATTGTTAAAATTAGATACCGCTGGTTATGTAATATGGGATCGAGAATTTGGAACAGCAAGATATGGAGCGGGATGCGCAGATGTTATTGAACTTGAAAGTGGAGATTTAATTGTAGCTGGGCAAACGACTGATCCAACAGGAAGCTCTCCAATCGGCAATGGGTTTCCCGAAGGGGTAATATTAAAAGTTAATTCAGATGGAGACAGCTTATGGTGGAGAAAAGTAGAGTACTTTTCAACTGAGAATGCACAGAACTATTTGAGAGCTATCACACCAACCAGTGATGGAGGATTTGTAGGAGCAGGGTTTATAATGCCTGGCACAGGAGATACAGGCACACAAGATATGTGGGTTTTTAAATTAGATAGCTGTGGTTGTTTAGAATCACTGTGCGACAGTGTTTGTGCAGGAGTAACGGGAATTAATAACTTGAAATTAGAAAAAGGAGATTTTAAAATTTACCCTAATCCTGCAACTAACGGTTTTAACATTCAATTATCATCTATTGAGTCAAATACCTCCATAGTTTTATACAACCAATTGGGTATTAAAACTAAAGAGGTTACCACAACAGAAGAAATAACAATAGTTGATGTCTCTAATCTATCAACGGGTATTTACTTTGTTCAAGTTACCAATGGTGTTTCTGTAATTGGTTCTCGGAAGATTGTAATTCAACGTTAAGGGCTAGAGCTAATCACTCCACACTACCACATCTCCTTCTACTATTTTTATTAAAAAAAAGAAATGGTTGTGTATATATAGTGCCAATTCTTAGATGTAATTGCCACTTTATCAAGGAAAACAGGAGATGGAGTTACAATGGAATTAACAGCTGCCTATACTCAGAATGAGCAATATACCGAAGCCAGATCGACCATGTATTCGTTAGATAATGTTCAGTATTATAATTACATCAAGGTGCAGGATGTACTCATCGATTTAAAAGAACAAAGCCTTAAATTAACAGAATTAATGAACGATCAATTAACGCTTGCTGATTTGGATGTAATGACTGGAGATACCCTAACCCCTGGATACATTGAAGCTCGTGGAGTATTAGAATTGTTGAATCAGGATTTACATTATCCTGAATATTTTGACCCCATACCTGTTGCAATAACTGCAAGATTGGCAAGGTGCCCTTACTGTAACTATGCGCTATGCTGATATAATAGACAGACTCAAAGAGAAAGAAATGCAGAAATGGGACTTGTGGAATTTTGAAAGAGAGGTGTCTGATAAGTGCTCAATATCATGTCCCACGTGTCAAGAAATTTTATTAGAATATGTTCCTGGAGTATTTTCTGAGTCTCTAATTTCACTTTATTGCACTTCCTGTGATTTTGATCTAGTAGTGAAACCAAAAAAGCATTTTTTGATGAAAATTGCGGTGTAGTGAATTCGTTAAAGTAATAACAGGGGTAGCTATAATAGTAGCCACATCAGCCCCAAACATAGCTTGAACTTATTACAGTTCGAGTGGCGGTTGTCTTACTTTTTACCAACGACCCGGCTAAGAAATCGTAGGGGAGTTTGAAACTCTGCCCTTTCAATTTAGCACTTAGCCAAGCCAAATATTTTTATAATTAATT
>JAESTK010000144.1 GCA_016763645.1 Flavobacteriales bacterium | reverse complement strand
TTTACTGAAAAGAAAAAAATCAAGTGCTCTTTTTAACACAGGGTTATTCTGTCAGTATCGCTACACCAATACCAACTACAGCTCCACCAAGTGCAGAGATGAGTCCTCTACCTAATCTTTTGGAGCGAATAACTCGCTTGTAACCTTCCAAAAAATACTTCTCTTTCAAAAGCTCTTTATCGGCCACATCAGCAGGGTTTATTTTTTGAGGAGGTGGGATAAGCGTAGAAAATCCTATTACTAATGCTCCTGGTGCTGCAAAAATATTTTGAACAACAAGCCCCCCTGCTGCCCCTGCCAGGAACCCATATAGCACTGTTCCCGCCCCCTTAAAGTGTTCGAAAGCATAACGTTCGCCTGACACAAATGCTCCCATTTGCTTAACAGTATACGTTCGCCCAGATATGCTATCTCGTTCATAAATTACTGCTGATTTTCCATCAGCATACTCCAAGGAATAAATTCGATAGTTGTCCAAATGGATTTCACTAACCTTACCCTTTTTCGTATATTGATAATTTATTCCCGAAGTATCCGTTGATAATATTTTTCCTTCCAATACTTTACCGCTAAGCAACATGATTTTGTCTTGCGCATTTACCGATAGCGCAAATACAAAAACAAATAAAATCGATACGTATTTCATACAAAAAAGCTTTAAAAACCAAAGGTACAACAAACTTGCCTTTATCTATTTTATGTTCTCTTAATTTCGTTACATAAATCACTACACGTAACTCAAAAAGAGTATTTATATTTGCTATTCTTAAATTTTTGTAACATGAGTGATAGATTTATAACAAGACACAACGGACCTCGCAAAGCAGACGTTACCGAAATGCTTAAAACAGTTGGGGCAAATTCGATTGAAGAATTAATTAACCAGACCATTCCTGCTGATATTCGATTAAAAAACGATTTAAATATCGATGAACCGATGTCAGAATTTGAATATTCGGCACACATAAATGAGTTAGGAAAAAAGAACAAAGTTTTCAAATCATACATCGGCTTAGGTTATTACAATACCATTATACCACCTGTTATTCAACGAAACATATTAGAAAATCCGGGTTGGTACACTGCCTACACGCCTTACCAAGCAGAAATTTCTCAAGGAAGGTTAGAAGCCTTGTTAAATTTCCAGACCATGGTAAGCGATCTTACGGGGATGGGGCTGGCAAATGCATCGTTACTAGATGAATCAACTGCCGCAGCTGAGGCGATGATAATGTTTTACAATACTCGAAGTAGAACTGATCAAAAAGAAGGAATTAACAAGTTTTTTGTTGCTAGTGATTGCTTTCCCCAAACAATTGATGTACTAAAAACTAGATCCATTCCACTGGGAATAGAGCTTGTGATAGATGCTGTAGAAAACATTAATTTCGATGAGAAATACTTCGGATTGCTGCTTCAGTATCCTAACGTTAACGGGAATGTGATTAGCCATAAATCGTTAGTTAATAAAGCACACGAAAACAATTGTAAAGTAGCTGTTGCTGCTGATTTATTGAGTTTAGCACTGCTAACACCTCCTGGAGAGTGGGGTGCCGATGTGGTTGTGGGTAACACACAACGTTTTGGTGTTCCATTAGGTTATGGAGGTCCTCACGCGGCCTATTTTGCGACAAAAGAAGATTTTAAACGCCATATTCCAGGGCGAATTATTGGTGTTTCGGTAGATAAACAGGGAAATCCTGCTCTAAGAATGGCTCTTCAAACGCGTGAACAACATATTCGTAGAGACAAAGCAACTTCAAATATTTGCACCGCTCAAGCCTTATTAGCAATCATGGCAGGGATGTACGCTACCTATCATGGACCTGATGGAATAAAAGCTATTACTACCGAAATTCATCAAAAAGCAAACGCACTAAGTAAAGCTTTAACCGACAGTGGCTTTAAACAAAAAAATGATAATTTCTTCGATACTATATGTATTGAAACTGAAAAAGCAGTTTCGATTGCAGAGAGTGGTATCTCAGCTGAGATAAATTTTAGAGTTGAAGGAGATTTGATAACCATTAGCATAGATCAAACTACGACAAACAACGATCTAAATTCAATTTTAAAAGTTTTTGGTGTTAATACTTCTATCGGTACTATTTCTGATTCAAGTATTGATAACACTGTTACTCGTACATCAGATTATTTAACACACTCCGTTTTCAATAGTTATCATTCCGAAACAGAAATGATGCGCTACATCAAAAGGCTCGAAAACAAAGATATTTCGTTGACTCACTCTATGATTTCTTTGGGGTCATGTACCATGAAATTAAACGCAGCCGCTGAATTATATCCAATTACGAATCCTAATTTCGCGAATATTCATCCTTTCGTTCCCAAAGATCAAGCACAAGGATATTTGGAAGTGATTCAAACTACCGTTGAATGGCTATCGGAAATTACTGGGTTTGATTCCGTTTCTATGCAACCCAACTCTGGTGCACAAGGCGAATATGCCGGTTTATTGGTTATAAAAGCTTACCACGAACACAATGGCGACCGCAATAGAAATATTGCTTTAATTCCGCAATCTGCTCACGGTACAAATCCTGCAAGTGCCGTAATGGCAGGAATGAAAGTAGTAGTTGTTAAATGTGATGAACAAGGCAACATAAACGTTACCGACTTGCACGAAAAAGCTGAGAAATATAGTAACGAACTTTCTTGTTTATTGGTAACCTATCCTTCGACTCACGGTGTTTTTGAAGAATCAATTATCGAAATTACCGATATTATCCACAAAAATGGTGGGCAGGTTTATATGGATGGTGCCAATATGAATGCACAAGTAGGATTAACCAATCCTGGCAACATTGGTGCTGATGTTTGCCATTTAAATTTACACAAAACTTTCGCTATTCCGCATGGTGGTGGTGGTCCAGGAATGGGGCCAATCGGTGTTGCAAAACATTTAACTCCGTTTTTACCAAAACATACTTTGATAGAGACAGGAGGCAAATATGGTATTTCTGCCGTTTCTGGTGCTCCTTATGGTAGTGCGCTAATTATCTTAATTTCTTACGGATACATGAGAATGTTAGGCACTGGGTTGAAAGGTGTTACCTCTATGGCAATACTCAACGCCAACTATATGAAAGAAAGATTAAAAAATTATTATGATATTTTATATACTGGCCCAAACGAAAGGGTTGCACACGAAATGATATTGGATTGTAGAAATTTCAAAAAAACAACTAAAGTCGAAGTT
>JAESTK010000143.1 GCA_016763645.1 Flavobacteriales bacterium | reverse complement strand
AGAGAAGCAACAAAAAAATGGAATATGCCCGTGAGAAATTGGGGCATAATCTTGAATCAATTTTTAACTATATTTGAAAACAGAGTGAAATTTTAATTAACCAGTTTACACACTTTACGGGATAGTGTCTTTATTACCGAGCAATGGTGTCCGCACCGATGTAATCCTACTTCCTAAACCTCTTTAACAACTCGCTTGCTGCATCAATACCTGAATTATATGCTCCATGTACCGTTGAGCGATATTTAAACGAGGTGTGTTCGCCTGCAAAATACAATCTATCATCAACAGATTCTGCTAAGGTATTATATGCTTCAGACGAACCGCCAACAGTAACAAACGAATAAGACCCATAGGTGAATTCGTTACTACCCCATTTTGTTCGCAACATATCAGTTGGCTCTGGAATGGTTTGCCCGTACATATTTCTTAAATGTGTCATTATTTTGGCTATTACTTCTGTATCGCTCATGGTTTCAGTAGTTTTACCGTAATCGCCAAAGGCAAAAGTCATTAACGCATTGGCACTTGTAAATTTACTCATGTTAAGGTAAAAATTAAACTTGCCTTTTTCTTGAGGAGTATAACCAATGTATTGTTTATCGACATCCCAAAAAGGAGTATCCCAAACCAATAAAAATTTATTTATGGAACCCATTTCTAATTGAGAAATAGCCTCTTGTTTTTCGTCAGATAATTCTGGTGAAAAGGTAATCACTCCTTTTTTAAGCACCCCAAGTGGCACGGTACAAATAACTACATCGGCTTCAAACTCTTGGCCTGATGCGGTAACAATAATCTTGTTATTCTTGTTGTAATCAATCTTTGTTACTTTTTGATTGTACCGAATATCTAGGTTTTTTGCCAACATTTCGGGCAATTTATCATAACCATTAGTTACAATTACATCATCGCCAGAGTAGGAACTATCATCGTAAAAGTACTTTGACGTTAATTTACTAATGTCTCCACCTGTATCGAATTCGATGTAAGACGAAAGCATAAATTTCCAAAAAGCGTTATTTACTTTATCTGAATATAACGAACTATAGACCGTTTCGAAGCTTTGGTTTTGCGTTCCTCCATTTTCAATAGCCTTAATGGCATCTTCGAAATCTGAATCTTGCTGAGCGTAATAAGAATCTGAATAGGCAGTGCCATCAGTATTATATACAATGGCATTATCGTCATCAGTTAAAAAAGTTGTGATACCAGCACTTGTTGCTAAATCGGTTATTGGATTTCTACCATCGGGGCCATGTATCCAACTTGCGCCTTCATCAAAAGCAACACCTAAACTGTAATCTGTTCTAACTCTACCCCCTACTCTATCTTGTGCTTCAAGAATAATTACGTTTTCTACCCCGTTTTCTGTTAGCTCTTTGGCTGCTGCCAAGCCCGACATTCCCGCACCAATTATAATAATCGTGTCGTTCGATTTATTATACTTCTTATTGCATGATATTAATAAGAAAGCTGATAATACAATGATCACTAAGTGTTTCATAAAATGAAATTATTTAGTAAAAGTACATTTTTTCAAAAAAATGCAACATTTTATTGCATGCATCGTTTTTCTATGTATTATTGCATTGAACTTCTATGTATCTAAAGTCTATGTATTCAAAAGAACTATTAAAAGGAACGCTAACAACTATCATTTTACAGTTATTGGCACACAACGGAAAAATGTACGGGTACGAAATAACTCAAAAAGTTAAAATCTTGTCCGCAGATAAAATCTTAATTAAGGAGGGATCGCTTTATCCTGCTCTTCATAAACTAAAAGATGAAGGGCTAGTAAGGACCGAAACCGAAATGGTTGGTAACCGAATGAGAAAATACTACTCGCTTACCGACCAAGGTGGTGTATCGACAAAAGAAAAAGTTGACGAACTGTTTCAATTTATCGACACGCTAAAGGTAATTCTCAATGTAAATCCACAGTTAACATGAGCTCGTTAACCGATTTACAAGTAGAGTTAATACGAGGAGATATTCGTCAAAATGGGATAGAAATGTCCGATTTAGAAGATGACCTACTCGACCATATATGCTGTGCTCTCGAAGAAGAGTTGGACGTCAATTCTTCGTTCGAGTCAGCGTATAACAAAATAAAATCTCTTGTTTGCCCTAACGGGTACCGCGAAATTCAAGAGGAAACTACCTATTTATTAACTTTAAAATTTAACAAAATGAGAAAAATAATGAATGTTTTAGGAGTTATCGGCTCAGCCTTACTCCTAGTTGGATCTATATTTAAATTACAACACTGGCCTGGAGCTGGAGCATCTTTAGTGCTTGGTGGAGCAATACTAGCACTTGGATATTTACCTTTTATGCTGTCTATGTCTTTAAAACAAACCGACAAAACGATTGGTAAAATTAGAAATGTGGTTGGGTACTTATCTTCTACTGCGATTGTTGTAGGAATAATTTTTAAATTACAACACTGGCCAGGAGCGAGAGTAATGTTACTCGGAGGTATTGGCATGTTTTTAATATTCTTTATTCCTCTATTTATTAAGTCGGTAGGTAAAGAAGCTATAATGAAGATTCAGCCCGTTACATCTGCTGTGCTATTAATGGCTATTGTGAGTACGTTGTTTGCATTTACCAATCAAACGCACAGTTATAACTACGTTGTAACGTTAGTGGAGATGAATTCAAATTTGGAACAAAACTTAGATTTCCAACTTCAGCAAGTAGAAAAACTTCGAAACAACAGCAAAAATGTAGCTCTATCTAACTCAAGCAACGATATCGTTGATTACATAGGTGGATTGAAACACTACATTTTAGCTCAAATACACCCCGAAGGAACACCTGCCGTATTATTGCCTGAAGATGGTCCGAGGTACATCGAAGCCATTGGAAATGATGTGTTGGTTCATAACTTTAACGCCCACAAATACAACGGTAAAGAACTTCAAAAGCTATTACTCAATTATAATGAGCAGCTTTCTGACAATAAACTAAAAATTGAAAAGACCCAAGAGTGGTTAATATCAACTTTTAGTCACAAACCTTTGTTCGCTATTTTCACTACATTGACTCAATTACAAATAGAAACGGTTAATGCTGAAATAAAAGCGATAGACGCAAATTAGGGAGCAACTTATTACAACGTTTGTCACTATTTTGAAGTCTCGCTATGTAAATAGCGGGACTTCATTATATTTGACTACTTAATAAGATACAGTATTGGTAAAAAAGATTAAAATAGGGCTCTGTATAGTATGGCTGTTACTGGTTTCAATGATGCTATTAGATATTCATACATCAACATTTGAGCTATATGGTTCCAACTACTACGAAGTGCTAATTGTGATTTGCTGGTTTGTTTTTATGGGATTAATTTTAACCACTATTGTCGACCTTACCCGAATTATCAAAACTAGATATTTATCAATGCTTATTGTAGGTGTAACTGCGATTACAAATTCGTATTTACACTACGAATCGAAAAAAAGAACTACTTGTACCTATGTTTCGTCAGTAGAGAATTCTAAGAGTGATTTGTTTTTATGCCATCATGCCGGAAAAAAAGGAGGCACTAACCACGAATGCTTAAGAGAAACGACAACTTACTTTCATTTAATGCGAAGGGTAATTTCTTCTGAGTGCCACGATTAATAGTAATCATCGTCTTCGTGGACTTCTTGCTTTAACGCCTCGTTGTATAATACAACAGCTTGTTTTCGTTGATTTTTATACATTGATTTCATAATGTGATTAACAGTCATAGTTATGTTTCCTAAGATAAAACCGCCACCGCCAACAATTAATACAATATCAGGATCGAAAGATGTCGTACCTATCATGGCAATTAACCCTATGGGAATAGTTGCAAACCCAATCGCATATCCAACTCCTTGAACAGTTTTTGATGTTTTCCACATTCGTATTGCCTCTGGATCCCCCTGTGTGTATATTAAGGTTTTGGTTCTAGCAGTTCCAATACGTCTATTGTGATAATAATATTTTCCGTTATAGGTTTCAATTTCTTCCGAGTAATTGGGCTCAACACTTTTTTGCCAAGTAGCTGTCGGCTTAGGTGTTTCTTTTTCTTGGACTTGAACATATTCTTCAATATCACCATTTTGGTAAGTTATACTTTTAATTTTTGAAGTTTCAATTACATAAGTTGGACCCTCTATGTTACTAAATTTCTTGTAATGAATTTCATCATCATGAACCTCGATAATTTTGGCTTCTACTTTCGTATCATCTCGTTTTAAAATAACATCCTGAGCAATTGCATTTGCTGAAAAAGCGGTAATAACGAGAACAGTAACTAGCTGAATAAAAAATTTCATGTCAATTTTAATTTAAGTCTTACAAAACTAATAATAATCATCGTTAGAATGGTCTGTCTCCAATTTTAACGCTTCGTTGTAAAATTCAACTGCCTCAATTCGTTGATTAGAGTACAAAGATCTTAACCCGTAAAAAACGACTTGCAACCCCGCAGAAACGAAATACCCTCCAATTTGGATTGCGCCACTAAAAGGTGCATTAAATGGATAAAAATATGCTAGAATTACAATGGGGTAGCTTATGATGTTAGCTGCATAAGAAATTCCATGATTTAAGCCGGCACGATTCCACATAGTAATTGCCTCATCGGAATTGTGTTGCGCGAAAAGTTGCTTTACTTTTTTAGAACTTATCTGACTGTCTTGATAGTAGTATTGTCCAGAACGAACTACAATTTTCTCCGATTTTTTAATTGAATAACTATTCTTTTTCGATTTTTTGGCTGTTTTGTATTCTTCAATGTCACCATTTTCATACCTAATTTCCTTTAACGATGTTACATTCAATATATAAGTAGGCCCCACTTGATTGTTGTGCTTTTTGTAATGAATTTCTGTTTCATGAACTTCAATAATCTTCGCTTCGATTTCTTCTCCATTCTTTTTTACTATTACATCTTGAGCATAAGATGCAACTGCAAAAAGCGTGATAATTGTAAGAGCGAAGAAATATTTCATTTATTCAATTTATCATTATACAAAGCAATAGCTCTTCTCATTCGGTCTTTATATACAGGGTGAAGTGCGCCACTTCCAATTAATTCAACTAAAGTAATGGCCCCCATCCAACCCGAAAACATAAGTGCCGTTTTTTCTGAATTTATGGAATAAATAACTAACCCAATAAACGCAGTACCCACTCCTCCTATTGCAAAACCGATAGACGAATACCCCAACGTTTTTGATAATCCTTTTACTTGCTTTGCTTCTCTAAGCAGTTTATCAACTGCTGGGTCGTTAAGTGCCTTTAACTTTTCTTCTACTTTTTTAGACGAAATTCTTCGTCCCCCAATCGTGTAACTATTCCATTCTACGCTTATTTTTTTGCTAACTGAAACACGTTGAACTTTCTTTTTCGGCTTTTTAAGCTCACTAAAAATTTGCTCTTCTCCATTCGAGTAAACTATTTTGTGAACGTTCTTTAACGACTTGTAGTATTGAGGTCCCTCAACATTCTCCTTCTTTTTATAGGTAATATCTCTCGCATCAACTTGATATAAAAATACTTCAAACTTATCTCCATCAGTTAAAGTAATTGTCGCTTGTTCTCCCACATAAGTCGTTTTTTGAATGAGTTGATTAAACTCATCAGTATCACCACTGGGGTAAACGATACGATTAACTTTTTTAGACTTAATGTAGTACGATGGTCCTTCAAGGTTCGAAAACTTCTTATATTGAATTTCGTTTTGCTTTATCGAAATTACTTTCGCCAACAAGGTGTCGTAATTCATAAAAAACAACGTGTCTTGTGCAATTCCGTTGAAAGAAAGCATAAACACAGAAAATAAAATCGTGATTTTTGTAAAGAGTTTCATTATACCTGAACCCCAAAGATACAAATATCATCTATTTGCTCACTATCGCTAACGTTCATCCACTCAACAATACTTTTATCGAGAACATCATGTTGCTCTTTCATGGGCAAATGATATATGCTAATCAGTGATTTTTTCAATTTTTTAGACATAAATTTTTTGCCTTTTGCCCCTCCAAACTGATCAGGATAACCATCGGTAAATACATAAATAGAATCACCATCCTCTAATTGAACAACATGCTCGGTAAATGGTTTAGCGTGATCGAAAGAACCAACCGGTTGCTTGTCGGCTTTTACTTCAAAAAGATTTTGTTCTAATTCTAAATTTGGCTCTATCTCTACACCATCAACGGTAAGGTTTTTTCCTGCTGGGCGAATTATCCAGAGTGGATTGTTTGCGCCAGAATAGTGTAATTCATTGGTTTTATGATGCAAGGCGCATAAACCCAGATCCATTCCGTCTTTCCGCTTTTTAAATGTTTGCTCAACAAGATCCCTTAGTTTGTCCAGCATTTTAGATGGCTCTCTTAATTCAAATCCGTTTACCGTTCTGTTTAATCCGTTTACACCCACCATACTTACGAATGCCCCGGGCACACCATGTCCTGTACAATCTGCCGCACTAAAAAATGAAATATCATCTTTGTGCTCCATCCAGTAGAAATCTCCACTAACCACATCTTTAGGTCTGAATAGAATAAACGAGTTAGGGAGATGCTTTTTAACTTTTTCTTCACTTGGTAAAATGGCATCTTGAATACCTTTTGCATAGTTTATACTATCCATAATTTCGGTATTCTTTTCTTCAATTATTTCATTTTTTTGGAGGACTTCTTCATTAATTTTTTCAACCTTTTCTTTTTCTTCAACTAGCTCTTTTGTTCGTTCTGTAACCTGTTGCTCAAGTTTTTCCTTCTGCTGTTTCAATTGCCTTGTTCTAACCGCAAAAACTGAATAAACTGCCGAGAAAAAAGACAGAACACAAATCGTAAGAAACCACCACGTTTTGTACCATGGGGGCAGAATAACAAACGAAAACGTAGTTGGTTCAGTATTGGCCACACCATCGTTATTCTTGGCGCGCACCATAAAAGTGTACTCGCCTGGAGGAATGTGAGGGTAAACCGCTTCGTGTTTAGCGGTCCAATGCAGCCATTCTTCATCGAGCGGAGATAACATAAATTGGTATTTAACCTTCTCTGGAGCGCAATATGAAATACCCACAAAACCGAAAGAAAGATGATTTTTTTTGTAGGTTAATTCAAGGTTTGTAGGCAAACCCTCAATTTCTCCGTCAGAGAATTCTGACCAGTCGTAATCTTCAAATTCCAAACGTAAGTTCGTAATGTGAGTGTTGGGGTCCTTCGAGTTAATGGTTTCTAACTCGGGGTCGAAAATAGTTACCCCTTGCACCGTTCCGAACCATATTTTGCCTTTAGAGTCTTCGAATATTGCGTTCGAATTGCACTCTACACCAATAAAACCCTCTTCTTTTGAATAAAACCGTGTTACAAATTTTCCTGTGCTGTTAAACTCATTAATATCGATGCGTTGAATTCCTGCTTGAGTTCCCAGCCACATCATACCACTTTTTGTGATAAGAATAGAATAAATAGTATTCGAAATTAAACCTGATTGATCGTCAATTCTGGTAAACGAATCTCCGTTATATCTAAAAATTCCTTTATTGGTTCCAAACCAAAAATTGCCCTGTTTGTCCTCCACTATTTTTCGAACTCGATCATCAACAAAGCCGTCTTTTTTTCCAAAATATTGAATGCTACTGCCATCGTACAAGCTTGCTCCTTTATCTGTGGTAAACCACATTCTGCCTTTTTTATCTTGATGAATGGACCAAATAGTTTCCCCTTTAAGCTCAGGAAAAACCTGAAAATCTTCGCCTTCCTTTTTTGTTACAATTCCTTTGTTTGAGCCTAACCAAAGTGTTCCTTGTTTATCTTTTAATACGGAGTAACAGGTATTAGAAATTAAACCATCTTCTATCGTAGAATTCGTAAATTCATCTCCTATTTTAGAAACGAGTCCTGTACTTTTTGTGGCAATCCATAAATTACCTTCGCTTGTTTCTATAATGTTTCGAGCTTCTGCAGCCACGCCTAGCTTAGTTACACCTACTGTTTTAGAATAGACTTTAAATTGATTGTCTTTAAACCGAGTAATTCCTCCATCAGAACCAATCCACATAGAGCCCTCAGAATCTTCGAAAATACTGGTCACTATATCATTTGCAATGCCGTGATTTACACTGTAACTTGAAAAAATATCACCATGGTAATTCAGTTTTGATACTCCTTTTCCATTTGAACCCAACCAAAGGTTATTTTCGTCATCAACCAATACCGTAAGGATCTTTACACTGTTAATGCCGTTTTCAAGGTTGTACTTTTTGAACTCATCATTTTTGTATCTAATCAAACCCGACTCAGTACCAAACCACAATGTACCGTCAACGTCTTTTGCCGCACTGTTAACGGTTAGAATGGAGTCGTTATAAGCAATTCGCCTTTCGATAATCTTACCTTCGGTGGTTAGCACGTTAAATCCACCAAGTGTACCTATCCAAATATTGCCTTCATCATCTTCGATAACCGACTTGGCAAAATTATGTAACAAACCTTGTTCTTTTGTGTATCGCACAATCGACTTACCATCATATTTAAAAACCCCCCCCATAATGGTACAAAACCAAATATTGTTTTTTGAGTCTTCGTAAATTTGATATACAGGCAATTTACTCAGGTTTGTATCCAAATCAAACTTCACAATACTATCGTTTATCAACTGACAGACTCCGAGACCAGCGCCTAACCAAATGATCTTTTTTGAATCCTGAAAAACTTTAAAAACCCGATCGTGTCCTAAGCCATTTTCTTTGTTGTAGTTGGTGAAAATTTTCCCATCCCATACACCCAGTCCGCCATTTGTTGCTAACAACATTCTGTTTTTATCGTCTTCAATAATCGAAAAAACTACGTTACTCGGCAATCCGTCTGTTTCACTGATGGTTTTAAATGTATTACCATCAAAAACACTAACTCCTCCAAGGTTGGTTCCATACCAAATATACCCTTTACTATCTTGGTAAATCGAAAGAATTTGATTTTGAGCCAAGCCATCTTCCACAGAATAATGTGTGAAATTATATAGCTGGGCAACAGTATTTTGCGTCAAAAAATGAAGAAAAATAAATAGTATAGCTATCTTTAGATGTCGCATAGTATTGCCACGAA
The DNA here is from genome assembly GCA_016763645.1 of Flavobacteriales bacterium. GTDB lineage: Bacteria > Bacteroidota > Bacteroidia > Flavobacteriales_G > NORP312 > NORP312. The sequence continues at coordinate 1,863 of JAESTK010000143.1, read as the reverse complement.
AATACTGTTTTACATTTATCATATACCCATTTATCAACTCAAAAACTACTTGTCTAAAAAAAACGTAAATAATCGTAGAAATTTATGTTGAAATCTTACCACCCAGCACCATTCGTTAGTTAAGACGGATTAGATCCCCATTTTCAAGAATTTTCTTACATTTAGGGAATGAAAAAATTGCATTTATTCCTATTCGCCCTTTCATTCACAATTGCCTTCTCCGTTTTTTCGTCAGGCGAAAACTATCATATAGGAGCACGTTCTGCTGGCATGGGGAACTCATCGGTGATGTTACAGGACCGGTGGTCTATTCATCACAACCAAGCCGGCTTAGCATGGATTGATGAAAAATCAGCTGGTGCTTATTACGAGAGTAGGTACACAATATCTAAACTCGGTTTACAAGGTGGGGCACTCGTTTTACCGACTTCGGCAGGCACATTTGGGCTTTCTGTTTCCAGCTTTGGTTATTCTCTTTACAACGAAACTAAAGTTGGTTTAGCATTCGCGAAAAAACTAAGTCCAATATTTTCGGTTGGCATTCAACTCGATTATTTTAGCATAGGTATTGGCGATAACTATGGTCGCGCGAATATTTTTAGTGGCGAAATTGGCGTTATGGCAATTTTAACAGACAATTTAACTGTAGGAGCACATTTATTTAACCCATCGAGGGCAAGTATTGCACAATACAATAACGAAAAAATGCCAACTATCCTGCGTTTTGGTGCTAGCTATACCTTTTCTGAAAAAGTGTTAATGACTGCTGAAATGGAAAAAGATATTGACCAAAAACCAGTTTTTAAATCAGGCTTAGAGTACAATATTTCCGACCCTATATTTATTCGAGCCGGGATATCTTCTAATCCATTTGTTTCTTCATTTGGAGTTGGTGTCCGGTTAAAAGGTTTCGAATTTGACATCGCTACTTCGTTTCATTCTGTGTTAGGTTATACTCCTCAATTATCTCTCGGGTATACATTTTGAAAAAACTCATTTTCATACTAGTTTCTTTGTGTTATTCTTCCCATATTTTTGGGCAAATTGACCAACATGTTGACCCTGGAGAAGGCGAAGCTGAAGAAACAGAATATTATTCAGGTGCAAAAAAAGCTAGAGCCGAAAAGCAAAAAACAGACATTATTGACAAAAGAATTGAGCTTTTGGCTGAGACATCAGAAGCAGAAAATTTTGATTTAACCACCGTTTTCGAACAACTTTATTACCTAATTGATCACCCCATAAATTTAAATTTCACCTCTAAGGAAGAGCTTCAAGAACTGTTTTTGTTAAACGACTTTCAAATCAATAATCTGCTCGACCATATAGAAAAAAATGGAAAACTAATGACCATTTATGAGCTTCAAGCAATTGAAGGTTTAAGTATAGATGACATCCATTCCATATTACCGTTTGTGAAAGTAAGTGCCAATTTTGATTCACCACATATTGCGATGAAAGACTTACTAAAAAATGGAAATCACGAAATGTTTATTCGTTATACTAGGGTACTTGAAGAGATGCAAGGGTATTCAGAAATTGACGATTCTACGCTTGCCTCGAAGCCCAATAGTAGATATTTAGGCAGCCCAGATAAGCTATATGCTCGTTATCGTTTTAAATTTGGAACCAACATAAGCGTTGGAATTACAGGTGAGAAAGACTCCGGTGAAGAGTTTTTTAAAGGTGCCCAGAAACAAGGTTTTGATTTCTATTCAGCTCACTTGTATTTGAAAAACATTGGTAAAATAAAATACCTCGCCATTGGAGATTACCAAATAATGTTAGGGCAGGGATTAACAATGTGGTCTGGAAGAGCATTCGGAAAATCTGCAGATGTTATTAACATAAAGAAAAACCCGT
>JAESTK010000142.1 GCA_016763645.1 Flavobacteriales bacterium | reverse complement strand
ATAGAAGGTGAATCTATTAATGAAGAAGCTTTGTTGGAAGCAAAAACTGTCTATGCGGTTAATAAGATAGCCTGTGAAAATTATTTGGATCTTTATCAACGTTGTTTCGGAATTGATTACTTGATTTATCGAATAAGTTTACCTTATGGGTCTAGTATTCCGCAAATGAAAATGTCATATGGTGTGATGTCTTACTTCATCGATCAGGCATCCAAGGGGCGTACTTTAAAAATTTATGGTGCCGGACAGCAGCAAGGAACATTGATCCATATCGATGATTTAGTTAAAATAATGATCGAAAGTGCATTAAACCCCGCAATGAAAAATGGTATCTACAATATAGGAGGTAATGATACTTTGAAAATACGGGATGTTATAGAAGCAATTGGGAGAAAATATAACGTAAAAGTCGAAAAAGTCAATTGGCCCGACATATCCAATTTTGCTGAACATGGCGACTTAATACTTGATTCTTCAAGAATTGAAAGTGCAGTTGATTATAAAGTTGAATACGACTTTATTACTTGGCTAAGTAAGTTGAAAATAGAGTCATTTTAGAATTAATTACCCTTATGTAAACAACGGGATCTAGAAAAGTGGATTTTATGGTAATTGGAGCTATGAAATGTGGTACATCTGCATTAACAAGAGAGCTCTCGATTCACCCCGATATTTGCTTTTCTTCAGTAAAGGAGCCAAATCTATTTCTAAACGAGAACTGGAGGGATTTGGAAAGTGAATATATAGAGTTGTTTAGTGACACCGATACTAAACTTCTTGGCGAGGGGTCCACATCCTATACTAAGTTACCGCACGAATCTCCAACTTATTTGGTCAAAAATTTATATGAATATAATCCATATTTGAAATTTATATATTTAATGAGGGACCCAATTGAGAGAATAATTTCTCACTATAAATTTGATTTGTTAAAGGGTGGAACTCAACTTTCGTTTAAGGAAAGTATAAATAGTAATCCCCACCTGTACAAGGTAGGATGCTATTCCTACCAATTAGAGCCTTATATTAATTTATTTGGTAGGGATAACATATTGTTATTGACATCGGAAGAATTTAGAAAAAATAGACAAGAGACTCTAAATCAAATTTCTAAATTTTTAAATATTGGTTCAACCAAATTTCATGACAATCAAGTAATAACTGGTGAGTCATCTCTTATTCCTAATCAGTACGTTGAAAGAATCTTTTTATCGAATTTAGCAAGTAAATTTAAAAATGTCATTCCTGTCAGATATAGATATAAAATTCGATACCGTATTTCTAAATTTTTTAGTACCGAATTCAAAATTCCTGAAATTGATAATGAAACAAGAAAGACATTAAGAGAAAAGTATCAGCGAGAGTACGAGAATGTTGTAACTTTAATGGGGAGGGAATTGATTGAATGGAAAAACTTTCACACATAGTGTCTATGAATAATAGACATATTGTTTTATTTCCAACTTCATATCCCTATAAAAGTAGGGAACATACTTTCTTAAAGGAGGAACTAAAACATCTTTTGAATTCGTTTGAAAAAGTTTTTTTAGTGCCTCAACGTTGTTCTGAAAAAACTGAATATGAGGTGTCTACTAAAATAATGGTAGATACAGGGTTGTTCAGTTCACTACAAAACATTAGCTTTTTTAAAAAAATAAGAACGCTTTGTTCCATTATTTTTCTTAGAGAGATTTTAAAAGTAGGGCTAAAATTGGATTTAATAAAAAGAGCTTACTCCGTATTATTGGAGGCCAGCGTTGTTGATTCTTGGATTGGTAATTTTCTTGAAAACGAGCCTGAAGGAAAGCAAATTGTCTTTTATAGTTTTTGGAACGATTCGGCTACTTTGGGAATGGTGTTAGCCCAAAGCTCGCACAAGAATATTAAAGTTGTTTCTCGATGCCACAATTATGATTTATATGGTAATGAAGATAATGAGTTTTATATCCCATATCAAGAATTTGTGTTTGATCGTTTAGATACAATTTTCCCTGATTCTTTGGCAGGATTGAACTATATATCGACATATTTTCCAAGATCAAAAGCAGCATCTGGTATTATGGGAGTTCCTTCTCCTGGGTTTAATGTTTCAGGATCTAGTGATGGGATATTTAGAATAGTGTCCTGTGCTTATATGATTCCAAGAAAAAGGATCAAATTGTTTATCGAGGGATTGGAAATTGCCGCTATTGAATGTCCAAGTAGTTCATTTGAATGGTACCATATAGGATCTGGACCTTTATGGGATGAGATTACCTCGTCCTCTAAAAATTTGCCATCAAATTGTACAACATTTTTTAAGGGAAACATGTCGTCTGAAGGAATTATGGAGCTTTATGAAAAATGTCCTTTTGATCTTTTCGTAAATACTAGTACCAAGGAGGGTACTCCAGTTTCATTAATGGAAGCAATTAGTTGTGGTATTCCTATTCTTGCAACTGCATTTGGGGGGAATAAAGAAATCGCAGAACTGGGAGGCGGTGAGCTTTTATCCGAAGACCCAACAAAGGAGGAAATAGCATTAAAAATAAAAGAATTAAATGGTTCTGAAAAATTGCTTCGTTACAAAGAGTCGTGTAAGCAAGTATGGAAAAATCATTATGATGCTCAGAGAAATTACCAAGATTTTTGTGCTAGACTATTACATATTTAAATAAACAATCAATTTAATATTAATTAAAAAGTCATAAAAAGTACTTTTGTATAGTATTATGGTCTCTTGTTGAAAACCTTAACAAGGTTAATTACGCACTTTTTTGATAAACTATATTTGTGTAGATGGTATTAAAAACATTGAATTTAGATTGTAATGGTGGTTGATTTAGCAACGAAAATATTGAGAACATTAACTCTTCCAATTGCAAGAAAATTAACGTTATCAAAATGGAACTATTGGCTCGGTAGAATTCACGATGTAAAGCTATACGGAAAAATTAAAGTTGCTAATAGAGTTCCAGTGGCATCAGGTTCAGCAAACATCAACATTATTATTGAATTGTTGGAGCGAGTTAATAAGGTTGATGGAGATATTACAGAGTGTGGAGTATTTAGAGGTTCTACGATTGTGAGCATTGCTTATTATGCGAAAGTAAATAGCTTAACTAAAAATATTTTGGGATTTGATTCATTTGAAGGTTTTTCCAAAGAAGATTTGAAATATGATCAATCTGTCTCTAGCTCTGAAGAAATGGACGCTGAGGTAAAATTATTTAGGAATAATTCGCTCCAGTTGGTTAAAGATAAGTTGGAATTGGTTGGCGTAATTAATCAGGTAAAATTGATAAAAGGTTTCTTCAGTGACACTTTGCCCCTTTATTCTTCCAGTAAATTTAGTTTTGTTCATATAGATTGTGATTTATATGAACCGTACAAAGTGTGTTTGTCATTTTTTTATTCGCGAACTTCAAAAGGTGGAATAATTTTGTTCGATGAGTATAATGATCCAGTATACACAATGTGTAACAGAGCAATTGACAACTTTCTCAAGGATAAACCTGAACAATTGTTGCAAATTGTGAAGGATAATCAGATTAAATATTATATCGAAAAGTTATGAAAATTACATTTGTCAACCATTCTGGATTTATCATCGAATATGGTGGCAAAAGAATTATGTGTGACCCTTGGATGGAGGGGGCAGTGTTTAACAATGGATGGAAACTATATGCGCCAACCTTGTTTTCTTACGATGACTTTAAAGGTATAGATTATATCTGGTTTTCTCATGAGCACCCGGATCATTTTTATCCTCCTAACTTAAATAAAATTGATCCTGAACATAGGAAAGATATTACCATATTGTTTCAGAATACTATTGATAAAAGAGTAAAAAGTTATTGTACTAAATCTGGTTTTAAGGATGTCGTAGAATTACAAAAAAATACGTATTTTGAAGTAACACACAGTTTTGAATTGATGTGTGAGCACTTTCAAGAAGGTGATTCTTGGATACATTTCAAAACACCAGAAATGTCGATATTAAATACTAATGATTGTGGAATAACGAGTATAGCCGATGCAAAAAAAATAATTAATAAGGTTGGCCATGTTGATGTGCTGATGACCCAGTTTTCCTATGCCTATTGGGCAGGCAATCCTGAAGATTTAAGACATAGGCAAAAAGTCGCAAATGATAAACTTGCCGGATTACAGTTTCAGTGTGAACAATTTCGTCCGAGTGTAGTTATGCCTATAGCTAGCTATATCTATTTCTGTCATGAAGAAAATCAATATTTAAATGATTCGATTAATACTCCGAGCAAGACATACGAGTATATAAAAAAAATGTAGAATCACATCCTGTGTTTCTTTACAATTCTGAATCGTACTATTTTCCAAAATCGCATGATTCAATAAGTTCTATTGCGAAATACGAAAAAAAACTGGCTTTGGCCCTCGAAGACAAAACGGCTTACCTCACTAATAATGAGGTTCCTATTGGTGAGCTCAAGAAAAGTGCGGAACAATTCCTTAATAATATAAATTCAACGAATTCTTGGTTTGTGAGGTTGCTACTGAAACCGGTTATACTACAATTGTTTGAGACAAAAGATATTTATGTTTTAACGCGTAGAAGCTTCAAAAAAGTACCAAATGAAGCTCAACCTATAGATGTAATTTTATCTAGCGAAACGTTACAGGCTTGTTTTTAACTCCCGTATGGTCTAGATTCTGTTCAGATCAGTGGTAGGCTAAGAAAACCAAAAGGGGGTAATTACAAAAATTTTTATAATTTGTTCAGAATTAACCACCTTAAAATGAGAGGGATTAATCCAAATTCAGTTCAGTACTTGTTAGGTATGTTATACAGAAAGACCTTTGGTTGAAAAAACGGTCATATTGACCACCCCTTATCGGTGGAAACTGACCACCTAAATTTGCTGGCGAAGATTTGTAATTATTAGCCATTATTATTGTCCAAATTTAGTGATTTATTGGTCTCAAAAAGAGTTAAAACTATGCATGGAATTGCAACAAAAAGTAGGACAGTTTTTCTAAGACCTATGCTGCGTTTTTCATATTTATAAATTCTAATTCAATTTCAATAGGAGTCTTATAGCCCAAAGCTGAGTGTAATATTTTTCTATTATGCCATATTTCAATGTATTCAAACACTGCCAATTAGCTGTTTATGCCAACTGTTTTTAGCAGGAACTTCCCAATTCTCTAACTCACTTTTTTGAGTTAAAATACAGTTAAAAACGGTTGTATTTTCTGTAATTTTTTGTTCGGTAATCAGATTTTGAAAATCGGGTAGGGAAGTGGTCGTAATTTGATTTTCTTCCTTGTAGGCGATTAACATTCTGTCCATTAGCGAAATGTTTAATTCCTGTTCTAACTCTTGTATAAACCGAACAGAGCTATCTGTTGCTCTTCCACAAAGCGTATCACTTTGGTCGTCAGCATAAATAAAAATAAAGCGATTGTAGCGAATTTCGATTAACCCTTTAACCGATTTCCCGTGAGATTCCCAATCGGCTATAAAATCTTTCGCTTTATTATTGATTAACTCAATTTCTTGGCTGGTAAATTCCCTTTCGGAGGTGTAAATCCAAGTTTTAGATTGTGACGATAAGTCGTTGAAATTGGTCATACTAATCGCATAAATCAATTACATCTGCAGCTTTGCTTTCGTCAAAAGTAAAATCTGCCTCATTTGCTGGAACATTCGGTGTAAACTTTGTCAGTGTAGTAGTGTAGATGTTCCCATCTTTTCCTCGTACTTCCATAGAGATAATTTCCATTTTTTCGATGTCAATATTTAACACAATTGTATGGTAAGGCTTGTCGTCTGCATCTTCGGGATATAAATATATAATGTGCGCTTTTCTGCCATTAACTACGTCTTCTTTTTTGTAACTGAACTTAAATCCTTTCTCGTAAATCGTAAAAATATTACTTGGATTTAAGAGGTTGTCGGCTTCTTCTTCGGGGTCGGGAGCGCAGTCTTTGGTAACTTCTTTTTCATCGGGCATCCATCTCCAGATATATTTTTCATCAAAATATATTTCTTGTCCAACCATGTTTACAATGTATTTGTTCCCTTTAAGTAAGAGCGACCCATTCTGAGTTTCGTCAATATCTTCCGCTTGGTTAAATAGGCGATAACTAAATTCCGCTTTTATGGAAGAATACGATTTATTTTTTGTGCTCAGCTCTTCTAAAATTGCTTTTGCTTTTGGGTCTTTAACTTCGTCTGCGGGTTGAGCAGAAAGAGTATATGCTAATACAATTAACGAAAGTATTCCTGTAATTTTTCTCATGATATTATGCTACTTTATTTTGTTTGTCACCACCTTCGGTGTTGTTGTTCATGTGAGTCAGATACTGTTCCAAACTGTATT
>JAESTK010000141.1 GCA_016763645.1 Flavobacteriales bacterium | reverse complement strand
TTGAGACACCATCAGTATTTGTTACTAAGGCTAATAAGGATTCTCCTCCCATTCTATAATGAATACCACTACATAGCTGTAATTCTACTTTTTTAAAAAACCAAATTGTATGCAGGTAACTAAGGTCAAAATTCCACATTTGTCTCCGGAGAACCCCCCCTATCTCAATGTCGTGATAATGTCTTAAAAGGAATTCTGCTCCAAGTTTGATTGCGCTTCTATCATTAATCCTACGTTGGTAAGCATACCCTTTAAGCCTTAGAGGGTCTAGTATTGTGTAGTAACCGTTTCTCTTGAAATCGCGATTGTAGGCTTCAATATCCATCGTTTTACTTCCATCAAAAAACTCGTAACTTGAATCGAAGTAAGTAAATTGGTTTTTATTATACTTATTTTCTTGGGCATGAATAATCTTGGTGGTAAAAATTACCACCAAGATTAAAAATCCGTACATCAGTTTTAGCTTGTTATTCATGCGCAACCACTATCTTTTCTTGATATGAAATCCCTTCAGATTGTACTTTTATAAAATAAACACCATTGGATAGTGCATTTACATCTAACTCGTAATTACCTTGTAATTGCTTATCAGCTTGTATCAGTTTACCATCAATGGCATACAACGAAATGTCATATTCGTTGGTGTTGTTAAACGCAATAGTGATTTTATCAGAAGATGGATTTGGGTACACACTGAACGGGTTTACCAACCATTTTTCTTCAATGGCGTTTGGTCCACAAGGGCTAAAAGCACCAATACCTACGGCATACCAAGCATCTATTACTGCGATTTCTTGTGGAGAACAACTGCCAAATAGTTGGGTTGCGGCTGCTATTGAATTAGCTCTAGCATCTGAGTATTGCCAAGCATTACCATTATTATTTACCATACTCCAATAGGTAATTAAAGCCGCGTCATCAAGACCGACACCTTGTACGATATAATCGTCCCCAATATCATTAGTACCAGTGCCGCCCGTTGCGGTTAGGAAAAACCAAAAGTTCTGAACCCCACCATTTACATGAATTCCACCATTATCACAGTTTCCATCGTGCCACAAATCACCAAAATAAGTGTCGGGTTGTCCAATATCAGTATTTGAACAATCGTTAACATCAGGAAAATATATCCCGTCTCCCTTTGGGTTGTCTAATGAACGGGTACCTCCCCCCGCGTCCTCACCATGTGTCCAATCTACAAAGCCTCTTGTGTAAGTTTCTATCATCACTCCAAAAATATCACAAAATGACTCTCCCAAAGCCCCAGGCTCATTCAGAGGTGCTAAACCTGCTGTATGATAAAGTACTCCATGGGTAAACTCGTGCCCAACAATATCGATGGCATTTCCAGAATAATTTCCATCACCATCATGTCCACAATATATATAATCGCGAGTACCTATTTCCCCGTGGTCAAAATTCTCATATTCCGCATAGTAATCTGTTGGATGTGAACCATACACTCTAACAACACCACCTTGCCCGTCCATTCCAATTCGATCGTACCTCGTTTCGAAAAAATCCCAACTCTGTGATGTAAACCAATGTATCATTGTTGATTCTTGTTGGCTTGTTCCCCAATTATCGTCAGCATCTTTTATGTTCTCGGTAAAACTCCAAGCCGTATTCAGGTTTTTGAATTCTTTTGTATGAACATCTCTTGCTCCGTTATTCGTGTGTAATATATTTTTTTGAACAAAACCACCAAAAAACTGGGTGTCAATTGTTTGTGAACCATGTCCGGGTATCGTAGCAGAACCATCTGAACGATTACGGTCATCAATTCTCCATATATTACCAGTTAGTGCATTAACGAAGTAGGTTCGATTAAACGAAGGATTTAAACACAAAACAGTGAATTTATAGCATAGCTTATATCTAGCACCATCAATTTTAAACCCTACATCTTTAAAGTTATCTAGCGCATACATTAATGTTCCCGTAGGTTTATAAGTCGCATTAGGGTCATTAAAGTCAAATTGTAGTTCTGCTTCCCATTGTGGGCTTTCCCAAGCAAATTTGTACTTTTTGGGGAGATTATCCATCAAAGCGTCAAATGCTTGTTCTTCGGTAAGTGTAGCGTGCATAGGTTGGTCGTTAAATTCTACCCCAAATTTGGCATGAGTATATATAAGTGAGCCGTTTTTAAAATGCTCAAAACATTCTGCGCCTTCCACAGGAATACCATTCGCATATTGTTGAAAACGATAATGCTCCATACCTAATTGAGGGTCTGTCCATTGTTTTAATAAAACAAATGTATTTTTTACATCACCCGATTGTATTTTGTAATAATCGAAGCAAGCACCTGGTTGATAGGTGTTGGGTTGGTTAAATTTCATCATACCTGACTGCTTTGTAGTTACACCAAGCGGACTAATATAGACCTCATAATACTTTAATTGTGCAAGGCTCGAAAAGCCTGTTAATAGTTGTAGTAATACTGTAATTGAAAGTAATTTTGTTTTCATTGTTGTAAAATTTTTCGTGGCACGAGTGTTCATGTTACCATAGATTTTAATTAGTAGGTTTTCTACAACAAAAAAAGAGGGCGTGAACCTCAACTTAAAGCCTTTAACCCGTTTGTGGCATCTGGAAACGCCATGAAAACATTAAAAACAGCAAGAAAGAAACACGCCCCGAGGGGCGCATTGTCTAAGCCGTTTCTTGTTTTCGTAATTTTCCAGATTTTCAAAGGGAAGAAACAATTAGCAACGCTAACTCTTTATGTGTTGGGTTTTAAAATAGTTTGTTTATAAGCATTTTGGTTTTTGTTGCTTCAAATATAGTTTTTTTTGATAAATATTTGGGTAAATAAACCCTGATTATGCATTAGGGTTTATTTATATTTGCCGACCAATTTTATGTACCACAATGATTAACATTACATTACCAGACGGAACAGTAAAAGAAGTTGAAGCAGGGACATCTGCTCACGATATTGCTATGAGCATTAGTGAAGGACTGGCAAGGAACGTTTTAGCTGCCAAAATTAACGATGAAATTTGGGACTCAACCCGACCTATTACCCAAGATTGCAATTTAAAATTATTAACTTGGAATGATGATGATGGAAAAGCAACCATGTGGCACTCTTCTGCACACTTATTGGCGGAGGCACTGGAAGCACTTTATCCTGGTGTTAAACTGGGAATCGGACCAAGCATCGAAAATGGATTCTATTATGATGTAGATTTTGGTGGACTATCTTTCTCATCTGACGACCTTCAAAAGGTTGAGGACAAAATGAAAGAGTTGGCTAGGGAGAAAAGCTCATACATCCGAAAAGATATTTCTAAAGCAGATGCGATTGCTTACTTTACTAAAAAAGATGACGAGTACAAATTAGAATTACTTGAAGGATTAGATGATGGGACTATCACATTTTACACTCAAGGTAATTTTACCGATTTATGCCGTGGGCCGCACATTCCACATACAGGTTCTATAAAAGCAATTAAATTATTAAAAGTTGCTGGAGCGTATTGGAGAGGTGATGTCGAAAGGAAACAATTGACAAGAATTTATGGGGTTTCATTCCCTAAAAACAAAGAACTTACCGAGTATCTCGAAATGCTTGAAGAAGCCGAAAAAAGAGACCATCGAAAATTAGGCAAGGAATTAGAACTTTTTACATTCTCACAAAAAGTAGGACAAGGTTTACCCTTATGGCTTCCTAAAGGAACTGCATTAAGGGAAAAACTAGAAGGTTTTTTACGCAAGGCACAAATTAAAGCAGGCTATCAATCCGTAATTACGCCTCACATCGCCAATAAAGAATTATATGTCTGTTCAGGGCATTACGAAAAATATGGAGAAGATTCATTTCAGCCAATCAAAACACCAAACGAAGGCGAAGAATTTTACTTAAAACCGATGAATTGCCCTCATCATTGCGAAATTTACAAAGCATCTCCGAAATCTTACAAAGATTTACCAGTTCGTTATGCCGAATTTGGCACCGTTTATCGCTACGAACAAAGTGGAGAACTGCACGGACTAACAAGAGTTAGAGGTTTTACACAAGACGATGCCCATATTTTTTGTAGCCCAGAGCAAGTAAAGGAAGAATTTAAAAAAGTAATTGATTTAGTTCTTTACGTTTTCAACGCACTTGATTTTACTGATTTTACTGCTCAAATCTCCTTAAGAGATCAAAACGACCGGAGTAAGTACATTGGTTCAGACGAAAATTGGGAAAAAGCAGAACAAGCGATTATCGAAGCCTCTGCCGAAAAAGGACTGAGCACCGTCATCGAATATAATGAAGCGGCATTCTATGGGCCAAAACTCGATTTCATGGTAAAAGATGCGATTGGGAGAACATGGCAACTAGGCACAATTCAAGTTGATTATAATCTCCCTGAACGCTTTGAATTAGAATATACAGGCAGTGATAACAAGCCTCACAGACCCGTTATGATCCACAGAGCACCATTCGGATCGCTCGAAAGATTTGTGGCTCTTTTAATTGAACATTGTGCCGGAAAATTTCCCTTATGGCTGACGCCCGACCAATTCGCTATTTTACCAATTAGTGAAAGGTTCAATGAACAAGCTCAAAACCTTTTAATTTCATTAAATAATTCCGATATTCGCGGCTTCGTTGATGACAGAAACGAAAAAATAGGTAAAAAAATTAGAGATACTGAGCTAAAAAAAGTTCCGTATATGTTGATTTTAGGAGAGAAAGAGATAGAATCGAATACAGTTTCTGTCAGAAGACAAGGTGAAGGAGACATAGGCTCATTAACTGAAGAAAAATTTATAGAATTAATTAACAACGAAATTGAAGCCGTATTGGCTCAATAAGTAAATTATAGGAGGAACCGAGTTATAGCAAAGAGATTCAACAGACGGGACAGAGGGAGACGAGTAATTCAAGAGGATCCTCATAAAATAAACGACAAAATTATGGCACGTGAAGTACGTGTTGTGGCCGAAGGTATCGAACCTAACGTTTATCCCTTAGCAGAAGCCATTCAGTTTGCAGATGATGCTGAATTGGATTTAGTGGAAATTTCGCCTAACGCGAAACCCCCAGTGTGTAAGATAATTGACTACAAAAAATTCTTGTACGAGCAAAAGAAGAAGCAGAAAGAGATAAAATCTAACGCTTCTAAAGTTGTAATTAAAGAAATAAGATTTGGTCCTAATACAGATGATCATGATTTCAATTTTAAATTGAAGCATGCCATCGGATTTTTACAAGATAATGCAAAGCTAAAGGCCTTTGTTTTCTTTAAAGGTCGTTCCATCATGTTTAAAGAACAAGGTGAAATTATCTTATTAAGATTAGCGCAGGAGCTAGAAGATTATGGTGTTGTAGAAAGCATGCCAAAATTGGAAGGTAAACGAATGATTATGTTCATTGCTCCTAAAAAGAAAAAGTAAATACAATAAACAATTAATAAATAATCAATTATGCCAAAAATGAAGACAAATTCCAGTGCGAAGAAGAGATTCAAGCTAACTGGTAGCGGCAAAATTAAGAGAAAGCATGCGTTTAAAAGTCACATCTTAAC
>JAESTK010000140.1 GCA_016763645.1 Flavobacteriales bacterium | reverse complement strand
CAATTTTAGAAACGGAAGAACAATGTCAACTTATCATTTTAGTTGCCAATAAAGACGAACAGGTAATCATTAACCAAGACTTAGTTTCTAGAAAAAATTTGCAAGGTTTTTGGTTTTGTTGAGGTGACTACTCTTCCCACTGATAAAATTCTTGCAGTAATTTTTTAGATTAGTATTATTTATCTTCCTGAAAATCTATTGTAGTCTCTGATGGCAACCGAAACGAAAAAGTCGTTTTTCCTGCTTGATTTGTTATTGCAAAATCTCCTTGGTTAATGACGTCCATCCCAACAATAATTTCAAAATTATTGTTGATACTTTGGCATTCCGTTAGCTCAATTTCTATGTAATATTTTTCAGTTATTTGTAATACTGCGAAATAAACGTTTTCGAATGTCCGACCCATGGCATGTTCAACCAATGCCTTGTCTATTGGGTGCAACTCCAAACTTGTAGCTAAAGATTTGGTAATAAAACAATGGCTAGAACCTGTATCCCATAGTGCGGCAGTAGTATATGGTTTTGGCGGTTGATTAATTCTATTGACTTCAAAAGGATATGAGATTCCAACGCTTGTAGTGATGTAACTGAGTCGATTGGTTGATTTAACGGTAAAACTATCTGACACAATCGAATATTTTGAGCTAATCCTTTGTGAAATGCACGTTTGAGTGATAGACTCTTACATGTCGCTGATGGTCTTCAGAACAATCTCTAATAATAAACGATCCAGCTTCAATATGATGTTCTTTCGGTACATTTTGATATGCCTCAATTTTGCTATCATAAACCCCTAAAACCCCATTGTTATAAACAGCGATAACCTTGCCTTTGTACTGCATTATTAACTCTGCCTTATTATTATTAAAATAGTTAAAAGATTTTTCGAACATTTCGGCAGTTGACATAAATGAGATGTTTAGACAAGTACAAGTATAAATTAATTTAGTGAGTAAAAAACCCTAAGTCAGGTAATTAGCTAACAATCTCGTATTGACAACACTCATCTAAACAAAATTCAACGGTTAGTTTGACTACTCCTCCCCCTGATAAAATTCTTGCAGTAATTTTCGATATGCTGAAAACAACTTCGATTTAGAAACAAAGCCCACATATTTTTGCTCCTCAATCACAGGTAAATTCCACAGTCCTGAATCTTCAAATTTATTCATTACCGTATCCATGTTGTCATCTACGGTAACGTGATGACCTACGCCAATCATTAAATCATGCACAAACGTAGAGGCATACAATTCGTTGTTAAACATAATTTGGCGGATGTCGTTTAGCTGAACCACACCAATAAATGTATGGTCTTCGTCTACAACAGGAAATAAATTTCGTTTCGAGCGAGAAACAACTTTAACTAATTCGCCCAAAGACATTTCTGGAGAAACTGTCTCGAAATCTGTTTCAATTTCGTTTTGTAATTTCATCAACGTAAGTACGGCCTTATCTTTATGGTGAGTAATAAGCTCCCCTCGTTTAGCCAACTGCATTGTATAAACAGAATGGGGCATAATAATTTTCACCGTTAAATACGCCAAAGATGCTGTTATCATAAGTGGAATAAATAGGCTGTAACCACCTGCGATTTCGGCAATAAGGAAAATTGCCGTTAACGGTGCGTGAAGAATTCCAGCCATTAAACCCGCCATAGCTACTAGCGTAAAGTTACTTTCCGATAGGTGAGCAATTTTAAAGAAATTGAACGTTCTTGAGAAAATAAATCCAAGGAAACTTCCCATAAAAAGTGTGGGGGCGAATATTCCTCCAACTCCACCCGCTCCAAAAGTTATTGTAGTTGCCAACACTTTAAAGAATACAACTAGAATCAAAAATCCAATCATGTAATAAAACTCTGAGCTATGTTCAGCGAAAAGTGTGTTTGCCAAAACAAGGCTTTCTTTCCCCTCAATTAATAAATTCACAAATTGAAATCCCTCGCCATAAAGTGGTGGTAAGAAGAAAAGAAGAACACCAAGCATGCTGCCGCCAATTAATACCCTGATTGGTTTCGATTTGAATTTCCCAAACCATTCGGAGACAAAAAAGTAGGTTTTAGAAAAGTAGATTGAGAACAGTCCGCAGACGATACCAAGCAACCCGTAATACCCTAAATCGGAAGATTTATAAAGTTCCGAAACAGGAAAGTGAAAGATAATTTCATCGCCAAAAAATAGACGAGATGTAATCGTAGCAGCAACCGAAGCCATCAATAAAGGAATCATAGATGCCATGGTTAGGTCAATCATAATTACTTCAATAGCAAACACAATTGCGGCAATTGGAGCTTTGAAAATAGCGGCAAGAGCACCAGAAGCCGCACAAGCGATAAGTAGCGTTTTAGTTTTGTAATTGACCTTAAACATACGACCTATGTTTGACCCAATTGCTGCACTAGTGCCAACGGTTGGCCCCTCTAAACCAACAGATCCTCCAAAACCAACGGTCAGCGCACTGGTGATAACCGAACTGATTATCGATAATCGTTTTATAATTCCATTTTTCTTCGAAATAGCGTAAAGCGTGTTTGGAATTCCGTGTCCTGCTGGCGTATTAAATAGCAGTTTTTTGGTAACAACGTAAGTAAGAAACAACCCGATTAACGGATAGATAAAATAAAGGTAGTTCCGATATTCATCTACAAAACCAAACGTAAGAAGGTATTGAATAAAATGAACACTATTTTTTATTGCAACAGCCGCCAAGCCAGACAAAAGCCCAACCAAAACTGCGAGCAGAATTACAAAGTACTTTTGGGGAAGGTACTTACTTCTTAAAAGTTGAGCTTGTTTTGCAAAATTTGCTCCACTCATTAGGGGGTTAAGCGTTTTCGGTTTGAATAGCAATATTTAATTCATCTAGTTGTTCTTCCGAAATTGGAGAAGGAGAATCAATCATTACATCTCTCCCGGAGTTGTTTTTTGGAAAAGCGATATAGTCTCTAATAGATTCTGAACCGCCAAACATAGCTGCAATTCTATCCAAACCAAAAGCGATGCCTCCGTGGGGTGGTGCACCATATTCGAAAGCATTCATCAAGAAACCAAATTGAGCATCAGCTTCTTTGGGTGTAAATCCTAGTAAATCGAACATTTTTGCTTGCAACTCTTTATCATGAATTCTTATAGAACCGCCACCAAGTTCAACACCGTTAATCACCATATCATATGCGTTGGCTCTAACCCTACCTGGCTCGGTTTTGATGAGGTCGAAGTCTTCACTTTTTGGTGCAGTAAACGGATGGTGCATTGCGTGAAAACGCTCAGAATCATCATCCCATTCTAATAGCGGAAAATCAACTACCCATAGCGGAGCAAATTCGTTAGAATTTCTCAGCTCTAAACGCGTTCCCATTTCGAGACGCAGTTCGTTTAATGCGCTTCTTGTTTTGTTTGTATTTCCTGCAAGAACCAAAATTAAATCTCCAGCTTTTGCACCAAATCGGTTTGCCCATTGTTGCAAATCTTCTTGGGAGTAAAATTTATCTACCGAAGATTTGAACGAGCCATCTTCATTGCATTTTACATAAACCATTCCGTTGGCCCCGATTTGTGGTTTCCTGACAAAATCGGTCAGTGCGTCTAGTTGTTTTCTAGAGTAACTAGCAGCGCCTTGGGCACAAATTCCAACCACTAATTCTACTTGATCGAAAACGTTGAATCCTTTGTTTTGAACTAAATCGTTGAGTTCATGAAACTTCATTCCAAATCGAATATCTGGCTTATCAGAACCATATTCTTTTAGCGCAGTCGCATAATCCATTCTTGGGAAATCTGCTAATTCAATATTTTTTAATGACTTGAATAAATATTTCATCAGCCCCTCGAATGTGTTGAGAATATCTTCTTGCTCTACGAAACACATTTCGCAGTCAATTTGAGTAAATTCTGGCTGGCGATCGGCACGTAAATCTTCATCTCTAAAACACTTTACAATCTGAAAATAACGATCGTAACCCGCCACCATCAACAATTGTTTAAACGTTTGTGGAGATTGAGGCAGGGCATAAAACTCACCTTGATTCATTCGTGATGGTACAACGAAATCTCTTGCCCCTTCGGGGGTAGATTTAATTAAATAAGGAGTTTCTATTTCGAAAAAATCCTGCTCGTTCATGTATTTACGAACTTCGAAACCGAGCTTATGGCGCAACGCTAAACTTTTTTTAAGAGGGTTTCTTCTTAAGT
>JAESTK010000139.1 GCA_016763645.1 Flavobacteriales bacterium | reverse complement strand
GTATCTTCAGTTTCTCTGGTAATCTCTCTAACTCTTAAATCATTCTGCCTAGCCATACTTCATTAAATGTGCGACAAAATTAGTATAAAAATCATCTGATAAAAATGACAAATATAAGCTCATAAAAAGCAACAAAATGTTATATTTGTAACGCTTCATAATACAGAAATATGACCAAAGAAGAGGAGTTTCAGGCAAAAATAGATAGAGACGTTAAAATTGAACCTAAGGATTGGATGCCGGATGCGTATCGAAAAACCTTAATTCGACAAATGTCGCAACACGCGCATTCCGAAATTGTAGGCATGTTACCAGAAGGTAATTGGATTACAAGAGCTCCTTCGCTTAGACGAAAAGTTTCTCTGCTGGCAAAAGTTCAAGACGAGGCTGGGCATGGTTTGTATTTGTATAGTGCAGTTGAAACACTTGGAGCAGAGCGCGAAAAAACCATTGACGATATGATTGCGGGAAAGGCAAAATATTCAAGTATTTTTAATTACCCAACACTTTCGTGGGCAGATATTGGAGCCGTTGGTTGGTTAGTAGATGGAGCGGCAATTGTAAATCAAGTAGCACTACAAAGAACATCTTACGGGCCTTACTCCAGAGCAATGGTTAAGATTTGTAAAGAAGAAAGCTTTCATCAGCGACAAGGGTATGAAATTATGATGGAAATGTGCAATGGCACCAAAGAGCAAAAAGCAATGGCCCAAGATGCATTTAATAGGTTTTGGTGGCCCTCGTTAATGATGTTTGGTCCCGCTGATGCAGAATCGCCAAATACAGCTCAGTCAATGGCGTGGAGAGTAAAACGTTTTACAAATGAAGATTTGCGTCAGCAATTTATTGACATGACCATCCCTCAAGCCGAATTTTTAGGACTTACCGTCCCTGACCCAGATTTGAAAAAGAATGAAGAAACAGGAAATTACGAATACGGAGAAATTGATTGGGAAGAGTTTTTTAACGTAATAAAAGGCAATGGTCCTTGCAATAAAGAACGAATAGCCGCTCGCAGAAATGCAAGAGATAATGGTCAATGGGTTAGAGAAGCAGCAAATGCTTATGCTGAAAAACAAAGAATAAAAAAGAAAGTAGCGTAATGAGTAAAGGAAATTGGCCTCTTTGGGAGGTTTTTATACGTAGCAGACAAGGGTTAAATCACAAGCATGTTGGCAGCATTCATGCGGCAGATGCAGAAATGGCAATAGATAATGCACGAGATGTGTATACCCGCAGAAGCGAAGGTGTAAGCATTTGGGTAGTAGAATCTTCGCAAGTTCAAGCCTCTAACCCAACCGAACAAGGGCCAATGTTCGATCCAGCTGAAGATAAAGTATATCGACACCCTACTTTTTATACTATTCCCGAAGAAATCGGACACATGTAATTTCTATGATGATGAGTGAGCAAGAAGCATTATTTGATTACTGTTTAAGAATAGGAGATTCAAGCCTTATCATAGGGCACAGACTTTCCGAATGGTGTGGTCACGGACCAATTTTAGAAGAAGATATTGCTATAATTAATGTGTCATTAGATCTCGTTGGTCAGGCACGAAGTGTTTTGAAGTATGCCGGAAAGGTAGAAGGGCAGGGAAGGAGTGAAGACGATTTAGCTTACCTGCGTGATGTTACATTTTATAGAAATTTATTGATTTGCGAGCAACCAAATGGAGATTACGGACGAACGATTACCCGTCAATTTTTGTTCGATTCGTTTCATTATTTATTCTTACAAGAATTGGTTAATTCTACGGATGAATTTTTAGCAGGATATGCTGCTAAATCTTTAAAAGAAGTAACGTATCACTTGCAACACAGCACTAAATGGCTATTGAGATTAGGTGATGGAACGGAAGAAAGTCGCAGAAGAGTGCAAGAACCTTTAGATGATTTATGGCGCTTTACAGGCGAATTTTTCAATACAAACGAGGTCGATGAAATTCTTATTTCAAAAGGAATTGCAGTTGATTTATCTAAAATTAAACCACTTTGGGAAAAGCGCGTTGCAACTGTAATTGAAGAAGCAACACTAACCTTGCCAACAAATGCTTGGAAACAACTAGGAGGGACAGAAGGTAGGCATACAGAGCATTTGGGGCTTATTTTAGCAGAAATGCAATTTCTTCCTAGAGCATACCCCGATGCGAAATGGTAAATGGATGAAGTACAAATTAGAGCGTTACTCGAAGAAGTAAAAGACCCCGAAGTGCCTGTTTTAAGTGTGCTTGATTTGGGGGTAGTTCGTGAAGTTTCTATAATTGAGAATGTGGTGAATATTACGCTAACACCAACTTATTCTGGGTGTCCTGCCATGCAAGTGATAGAAGATGATATCGTTTCTATTCTCAAAAAAAATGGTATTGAAACGGTAAACGTAAAAACTGTTTTATCACCCGC
Source organism: Flavobacteriales bacterium (assembly GCA_016763645.1). Classification (GTDB taxonomy): domain Bacteria; phylum Bacteroidota; class Bacteroidia; order Flavobacteriales_G; family NORP312; genus NORP312. The sequence goes on along the minus strand of JAESTK010000139.1, from coordinate 686 downwards.
TTGGACTACCGATTGGATAACCGAAAAAGGCAAACGACAGCTAAAAGAATTTGGAATCGCCCCTCCCGAAAAATCATCAATTGATAAAAACTCAATTATGGGTGATGCCAAATTTATTGGCTGCCCGCAGTGCGATTCAGAGAACACCGAAATGATTAGCCAGTTTTGGTTCAACGGCTTGTAAGGCGCTGTATAAATGCAACGATTGCTTAGAGCCTTTCGATTATTTTAAGTGTTTGTAGATCTTGGAATTTGAGCAATTTTAACAGCATAATTCCCTAAATTTGAGATAATGTTTCTGAAAAATATATCGCTGCTCAATTTTAAAAATTACGATGAGGTAAATATCAAATTTACTGAAGGCGTTAACTTTTTTACGGGCAACAACGGAGAGGGTAAAACCAACTTATTCGATGCTATTCATTACCTATCGTTGTGTAAAAGTTATTTTAATGCTATTGATAGTCAGAACATAAAGCGCGAAACCGAATTTCTAATGATTCAGGGCGATTTCGATAAAGAAGGTAAGGTCGATGCAATTTCGTGCGGCATTAAACGAGGGCATTAAAATATGTTAACCAAGAAACTAAATAGTTATGCAAGAAAACAATTCACAAATAATTATTTATCAAAATGAAAACGGAGAAACTAAATTGGATGTTCGTTTTCAAGATGAAACCGTTTGG
>JAESTK010000138.1 GCA_016763645.1 Flavobacteriales bacterium | reverse complement strand
TTTCAACTGAATAATTACTTTTGCACCCTTATTGGCCTATGGTGTAACTGGCAACACGTCTGTTTTTGGTACAGAAGAGTCTAGGTTCGAGCCCTAGTAGGCCAACGAGAAACTAAAAATCCTGGTGTTTATTCATCAGGATTTTTTTGTTTAATTCTATTGCGAGAAGTTTATGCCGTAATTAGAATTAAGTGAATGACAATGAACGTAAAATTCTTCATGCGGTAAGCCCTAGTAGACCAACAAAAGCCTTTCGATTTTCGAGGGGCTTTTGTATTTATTACACGTCAAGTTTAGATTGGTTCAATCTAAGTTCTCTGAGGGTTTATTCTAAATCAGAATTAAAAAAAACACCTTGATTTTTTTCTTGCCTTAATGACTGGGTAATAAGGTAGGAGGCGGTAATTAAGTTTCGGAGCTCACATAATTGGACCGAAACTTTCGATTTTCCATACAACTCCTCAACTTCTTGGTACAATCCGTAAACCCTTTTGTGTGCTCTTTTCAATCTGTCGTTAGATTTTACAATGCCAACGTAGTCGCTCATAATTGCTTGAAGCTGCTTTCTGTTGTGCGAAATAATTACACGTTCTTTTGGCGTAATTGTACCTTCTTCATCCCAATCGGGAACGTTTTCACTCAATTTAATTGTCGGCAAAATTTCTTTTACTGCTCGTTGACTTCGGTTAGAATATACTAATGCTTCAAGCAACGAATTAGACGCTAATCGGTTAGCACCATGTAACCCCGTACGGGAACATTCGCCACTCGAAAACAAATTGGTAATACTCGTTTGCCCGTTTTTATCTACATCAACACCTCCACATGAGTAGTGAACTGCAGGTACAACAGGTATTTCATCTATTTTTATGTTGATGCCGATACTTAAACACTTCTCGTAAATATTCGGAAAATGCTGTTTAAATTTTTTAATCTCCAAATGCTTACAATCCAAATAAACACACGAATCGCCATTCATTTTTAGTTCGGTGTCAATAGCTTTTGCAACTATATCACGCGAAGCTAGTTCTAACCGAGCATCGTATTTCTTCATAAAGCGTTCTCCCGATTTTGTTCGAATAAATGCGCCTTCGCCTCTAACTGCTTCCGAAATTAGAAACGATGGGCTCTCTTCCGGAAGGTACAATGCTGTGGGGTGAAACTGAATAAATTCTATGTCTTTTATTCTAGCTTTTGCCCTATACGCCATTGCTATTCCATCGCCCGTTGCCACTAGAGGGTTTGTGGTGTGTGCATAAACTTGCCCTAACCCTCCGCATGCGAGCATAGTAGCTTTCGATAAAATTGTCTCTATCTCTCCCGATTTCACATCTAGAACGTATGCGCCAAAACAAGTTAATTTTTTTTGCTCTGCTTTCTTAGTAAGGTGATGTTCTGTAATCAAATCTATTGCGTAATGATGATCTAACAAGGTGATGTTTTTTGTTTTGCAGATTTGAATGAGGAGTTTTTGAGAAATTTCTAATCCCGTTACGTCTTTATGGTGCACTATCCTGTTTTCACCATGCCCCCCCTCTTTACCTAAATCGAGCTTTCCGTCTTTATTTAAATCGAAATCAGCTCCCCACTTTCTTATTTCTTTGAGACGCTGTGGGGCTTCCTCAACTACCATCCGTACAACCGATTCATCACAAACACCGGCCCCAGCAATAAGGGTATCTTGCACATGATTTTCGAAAGAATCTGTTTTATCGACAACAACAGCAATTCCTCCCTGGGCATATTTTGTATTCGATTCGCCACCATCTGCTTTGGTGGCAATCACCACTTTTAAATTGCCATCCTCTTGTGCTATTTTTAAAGCAAACGAAAGTCCCGCTGCACCTGAACCAATAACCAATACATCAGCAAAAATCACGATATTTATTTTGAAATTTCTAGCATTCGCTGAATAGGAAGCAGTGCTCTTTTTCGAATTTTTTCATCTACTTCAACATCGGGTCTTTCGTATTTCATGCATAAATACAGCTTTTTGAGGGTGTTGAGTTTCATATAACCACACTCGCTGCATGCGCAGGTATTATCTTCGTTCGCTGGTGCTGGAATTAGTTTTTTTGTGGGAACTTCTTTTCGCATTTGATGGAGAATACCTGCTTCGGTGGCAACAATAAACTCTTGACACGTATCTGTTTGCGCAAAATTTAACATCCCTGCTGTGGAACCAATATAATTAGCCGTTTGCAAAATATGTTCTTCAGATTCTGGGTGAGCAATTACTTTTGCGTTGGGATATACTTTGTGCAATTCCAATAATTTATCGATCGAAAATGCTTCGTGAACAGTACAAGCGCCATCCCACAACAACATATCTCTGCCTGTTTGAGAAATAATATACTTCCCCAAATTCTTGTCTGGGGCAAAAATTATCGGTTTGTCTTTCGGAATTGATTCAATTATTTTTAATGCATTTGATGACGTACACACCAAATCGCTCAATGCTTTTATCTCTGCCGAACAGTTGATGTAAGTAACAACAACATGGTTCGGATGCTCCTTTACAAATTTCTCGAACAGATCTGGCGGACAAGAGTCTGCCAACGAACACCCTGCTTTTAAATCTGGAAGCAAAACTTTTTTTGTAGGATTTAGAATTTTAGCCGTTTCTGCCATAAAATGAACCCCCGCAAACACAATTATATCTGCTGAGGTGTCAGCGGCTTTTTGTGACAAGCCCAAACTATCGCCAACGTAATCTGCAATATCTTGTATCGCTGGTTCTTGGTAGTAATGTGCTAGAATGACCGCGTTCTTCTCTTTACGGAGGTTATTAATTTCCTGCTCTAAATTAAGGTTAGAGGGGATAATAACATCTAAAAAACCTTTTTCTTTGAGAATTTTAGATTCTGTTTCATCTGAATAAGGCATAATATCTCGCAATAAATATTGACAAAGATAAGGTATTGACTCGGCAAATTGAAGAGAGAAACATATCTGATTAAAACATTACCTTTGAGTTGTGCTATTGACATTAAAAAGGGAACGGCAAATTGATATAGCAAATATTGTTCTTCTTGGAATATCACTCGTTGTTGCGATTAAATTACCCTTTGCTCTTTTTCTTTTTGCATATGCCATTTTAGGTCCCTTGCATTACCTTACTGAAATCGTCTGGTTGAAAGAAAAAAACTTTTTTTCAAAAAGTAAATCAACCCCAATTCTACTAATTGGACTAAGCGTTATGCTTACGATTGTGTATTTATTGTTGGTTTATTATAATAGTGAGACCGCCAGTATGAAAAAAGTATTGCTAATTATATATTCTTCCCTAATCGTTTTTGCAATTATATTAGGCTCCTCTTCAATATTCAACCTCACTAAAAAATGGATTATTGGGCTTATTTCCGCCACGGTATTGTTTATTCTTCTTTTTAAAGACTCAAGTATTTACTCTCTTATTTTCGCCAGTTTTTTTACCTCAATCGTCCATGTTTTTATCTTTACCGGTGCTTTCATGCTTTATGGTGCTCGAAAGTCGAAAAGTAAATTAGGTTATCTTTCTGTGGCTTTGCTCTTTATCTGTGGAATATCAATTTTCTTTATTCCCATAAACCCTTCGGATTATTCCTTTTCAAAAGACCTTCGAGAGGCTTACAACGGTAGTAAGTTTACGATTCTTCATTTTCAATTAAGCCAACTATTTTATTCTGTTGACAAAACAAATTTTAGCCTCATTAATGAAATTGGGATAAAAGTTCAAGCATTTATTGCCTTTATCTATACTTACCATTACCTAAATTGGTTCTCGAAAACAAGCGTGATTGGCTGGCATAAAGTTTCATGGAAATGGTTATTATTTTGCGGAATTATATGGGCAAGTGCTGTTGGTCTTTATTTTATTGATTACGAAAAAGGCCTCGTTACCTTGTTTTTTATAAGCCTATTACACGTGCTTTTGGAAATTCCGCTAAACACAAAGTGCTTTGTCGATTTGTTTAGCAGAAAATAAATAATTGAGTTTTCTACACTTTATTTTGTGTAACTCCCTGAATTTTACTAACTTCATCACCGAAACCAATACTTATTAGCCATGAGCACACTTACAACAACTCGATTTATCGAAAAAGAGCACATCAGCGAATTGGACTTCCCCGCTGCTGACGTGTTAGATTCTGCCGAAAAAAGAATTTTTCGACTTAAAAGCCTTCATTCTGCCTGTGAATATGGCAATATTGCCCAGCACAAGGTCGAAATTTTATTTGAAGATGAAACAGGGAAAAAGAAAGTTGAAACTACCCTATGGGAAGTTACCAATGATGCTATTTTTCTAAAGCATAATGTTACAATTCCGGTAAACAGAATTTGGAACGTTAGGTTTTAAAATTAATTCTCTTTTACAAAAATCTCTTCCTTTTTGTCTGGGTTGAGTGGTTTTAATTTTGCCCCTTTCTTTTTATATTTGTATTCTGCTATTGGCTTTTTTTCAATTCGAGCACAACCTGTGTAATCAACTTCTAATTTGGTAATCCCCTCCATATCATAGCCTGTAAAATACAAGGTAATTATTCCCCTTTCCTCTTTCCAATAACCAATTTTATCGTACACTTTCCCGTATTGGTTTTCTCCTTCCACGTGTATTAAACGATAGGTATTATCGTCATTGAGTTGTAAGCGATACGTGCTCGATTCGTTTATATAATCCCCTCTATCTCCTGCAAAAGAAACTCCTGTGTCGCAGAAAACTACAACAAAAAGGGGAATATAAATTAACTTAAATTTCACGTTAATATACTTTGATACTATAAACGCAAGATACTAATTTTTGGTTAGGTAGAAATTGACATAATTATCAACAATGATATATTAAAACTTATATTCGTTCTATAAAACAAAACCTATACCAATGTCAAAGGCTGTTTATAGAAATTTTAGAAAACAATATGGAGTAGATTTGTTATCAAAGTCGACCGAAAATGATGATATAGGTCAAAAAGTGGAATGGGATTTTGGTAAGCTTGACATCGACCACATTACGTTTATTGATGATTTAAATTTGCCAATTGAACAAGCTAACAACCTTATCAGCAAGCTTAAAAAAACCAACTTAGTTAAAGCGTCCTTTGCTGATATGGAACTAAACAAACAGGCTTTTATTAAAATTGGGGCATTTATTCCAAATATCGGCACAGGGTTTAAATCAGGGTTCGGTTTCAGTAAAATGCTGAGAGTTCAGTTTTCTGATATTTGGGCAAAAGAAATGAGTGGAGATATACTTCGTGAAATAGTAGGTGAATTAAAGCACTTCGAAAAAAACCATTCAAAAGAATTCAAGAAAAAACTAGCAAAAGACTTGGTTATTGAATCACTATATTATGCTAACAAAGTAGAGTTGATTTTTGAAAATTCAACAGAACGCGATATGAAAGCTGCGGTAGAATACATCAACATCGATTTTGAAACTAGGGTTGAAGCCACTGCTGCCAATAAAATTGTATTTAAAGGAAGTAAAACACTTCCCTTTGCCGCTAAATTCAGCGCGTTAAAAGATTTTATAGATTAAACTTTGGGAGCACTCAATTCAAAAATTTGGCTGTTTTTATTACTAACCGCTACTGGTTTAGTGTACCTAAATAGTTTGAATAATGACTTGCTGTCAGGCATGGATGATGATACGTACATTCTTGATAACGTACTCATAAAATCATTCGATTTAAAAGCTCATTTTACCACTTATATTGCCGGAAATTATCATCCATTAACCACACTATCTTATGCAGTAGAGAACTTCTTTTTTGGAGAAAACAAAACCGTTTTTCACTCTACTAATCTGCTACTACATTTACTGAATGTATTTTTAGTGTTTTTGTTTATTTCAAAGCTATTAAAAGACAAAACAATCGCACTAATTTCTGCTGCTGTTTTTGCACTTCATCCAATGCATGTCGAGTCTGTTTCGTGGGTATCCGAACGGAAAGATTTGCTGTATTCAATTTTCTATTTAAACGCACTAATTTTTTACCTAAAAAAAAATATAAAATCTGAAACAAAACATCTCGTTTTTAGTGGGGTATTCTTTATTTTTGCTACTGTCAAAGTCAATGGCAGTAACGCTCCCATTACTCTTTTTTGCGATTGACTTCCTTCAAGGTAAACGTTTTTCATCAAAGTTAATTTTAACCAAAATTCCGTTTTTTGGATTATCGATATTGTTCGGAATTATTGCACTAAAATCACAATCTTCGGGTAATACATTTTACGAATTATCACTCAATTATTCTTTGTTCGACAGAGTGGCAATGATGTGTTATTCTGTTGTTTTTTATATCCTAAAATTCTTTGCTCCTCTCAACCTTTCCATCTATCATTTTTATCCCAACGAGGTTGGATTATTACCTCTGTTATCTCCCATTATTTTAGTAGTTGGTGCATTATTTTTGTGGAAAAATAAACAATCGGATTTAGGAAAAATTGCATTATTCGGGTTTGCTTTCTTTGTTCTGTCTCTGCTTCCTGTTTTACAAGTTATCCCTGTAGGGAGAGCATTCGCTTCAGAAAGATACACCTATATTGCGTATATTGGTTTGGGGCTTCCTGTATTTTATCAATTAGCTGTTTGGATAAAACAACCCAAATACAAAACCACAGTTTTGGGCTTAACCTTAGCCTGTTTAATTGGCTTTTCTTATTTGACTTTTGAAAGAAATAAAATCTGGAAATCAAGCGAAGTATTGTTTACTGACCTTATCGATAAATATCCCGAAAGTGGGTTTGGATACTATTCCCGCGGGGTAGTTTATGACCATAGTAATCGGTTAGATTTAGCATTAATTGACTACACAAAATCCATTCAACTCAATTCAAAATTTTACAAATCGTTTAATAACCGCGCGGTAATTCGAGGCAAAAAAGGGAACTTAAAGGGGGCATTACATGATTGTAACAAGTCCATTATGTTAAAACCTGATTTTGCCAGTGCTTATAATAATCGTGGAAACGCAAAAAGTGGATTAGGCGATTTGGAAGGAGCAATACAGGACTGCACAATAGGCATTAAAATTAACCCTAATTTTTCTGGGGCTTATAACAACAGAGCCAGTGCTTATTTAGCTTCTTCGCGATTCAAAGAATCTCTCACCGATTTTCAGAAGCTAAACGATTTAACTCCTAATTCGGCAGAAGTATTGCAGGGAATTGCCGCCTCATACCAAGGGCTTAAGCAATACGAAAAATCGATAGAATATTTTACAAAATCGCTTTCCATAAAACCCAATAATTACATTGCTTTGTTTGGGAGAGGAGCCTCTCATTTTTATCTCGAAAAATTCGAAAACGCTATTAAAGATTATAATGCAACTATTGCGCTAAACTCAAATTATATGGATGCGTATGTGAACAAAGGTATGTCCTATTTCAAGCTAGATAACATAGAAAAAGCCTGCGAAAACTGGGCACTAGGAAAACAGCTAGGCGCTACTACTGCTGATGTTTTTATAGCTAGTTACTGTCTAAAACAAAAATAACCTTTTTCATTGTTATCCTATTGATTAATTGTATCTTAGTCGGTTGGATTAATTGATTAATCGCATCTTAACTAAAATGATTAAAGAGATTAGGGCAATACTGTTAGCTGTATCACTGATTTGTGGGTTATTTAATTGTTCCGTTATTGGTCAAGGTTTCTATCAGTTTTCTGTCGATAGTAGTGCTTACAATGACTTGACGGGAAGTGCACTCATAACCACTACACCCGCTTTATGGGACGATGAAGAAATACGAGTACCTATAGGTTTTGAATTCGACTTTTTTGACCAAACATTCGACTCTGTTTACATTTCGGATTATGTTTGGTTTGCTACATCCGGGAATTATTGGATTGATGCATATAGTGCCGATTTTATCGATCGAGGTCCTTCCTCTCCCTCTTCTCCCAGATCATATAAAACGGAAGGGGGCATTGGCAACCGGATCATGAAAATAGAATGGAATAATGCTGGATTTTACTGTGAAGAAAATGACTTAGGAACAACTGACGACTATATCAATGTACAATTATGGCTATATGAAGATTCTAATCGGGTAGAAATTAGATATGGCTCTAGTTCAATTACCGATCCCATCATCACGTTTTGTGGTGACGAAGGTGCTCCTGTCGGGCTAAAAACATCATTAGAAAAATCAGCAATTATGGGTCCTTCAGAAAACCCGATTTTAGTGTTGGCCGAAGCGACCCTAAGTGGGATTCCAAATAGTGGCAAAATATTCAAGTTCCGAAAATGCTTAATTCCAACAGCAAATTTTTCTGTCGAGCAGGATAGTTTAGGATACTATCAATTTACAGACTCGTCAAATAATGCAGTCTCCTATCTTTGGGAGTTTGGGGACGGAACAACCGATACAAGTCAAAATCCGCTACATCAATTTAGTTTTGGTAGTCAATTTTCGATTACACTTACGGTAAATGGGGAATGTGGGCTTACTTCAGCTGCAATAATAGGAGTTATTACAGGACTCGAAGCCAAAAACAAAAGAGTAAATTCTTTCTCAATTAGCCCAAATCCTTGCCTAGATTATCTATTAGTTGAACATCATTCAGCAAATCAAGAAGCTATAATTGTGAGTTTATATAATTCTCTCGGAGAAAAAATTGAACAGTTTACAGTTATAAATTCCGTTCAGCTAGATTTATCTAATTATCCTTCCGGGGTTTATTATTTAAAAACCCCAGATTCACAGAGACTTTATTTAAAAAAGTTTATTAAGCTTTGATTTCAAGGTTCCAAAATATCTTTCAAACTAAACTATTAAGCCTATTAATAGTTTTTTCCCTTTATGGTTATTCAGCATTTGCTGGAGGTCCAAAATACAGCGTAACTGCATTCAGCCAATATTGGTGTCAAATAGCTCCCTATCCAACTGCTTATGCAACGGTGAGTTGGTCTATTAATGAAACTGATAAAAAGGGATTCAAAAAAAGTCAAACTAACAAAACAATAGTAATTGATTTACCTGCTGGGTTTGAATTTGACATCACAAGTGCTACTGCAAGTGTCGCAGGTTCTATAGGAGGTGATATTACGGCCTGTACATTCGTTTATAACTCTACAACACAAATAACAGTTACACTAACAACAGATGGTAACGAAGGTGAAGTTGATGCCATTCTTTTTACAAACTTTGAAATTCGGGCATTAGCCTCGGGGAATTCAGGTAATGTATATAGAACAGGAGGCAGTTTCAAAGTTGATGGCGCAACCTCTAACCCTACTGCAACAGAGTCACTAGGGTTTCTACTTGCTGGCCTCCCAATGATAGTTGATTCTATTCGCGTTAATCAAATTTCCACGCAAATAAACCGACAATGTGGAACTAATAGCGGAATCATTGAAATTGCTGTATCAACAAAAAACACTTGCCCTGGAGTAATTACCGAATTTAGGCTTAACACAAATGGAGATGCAGGGTTTTCAGAAAATGAAGTCACAAACATTACCAACGCTAGCATTTACTATACAGGAACTACACAAGGAATGTCTAGCTCTAACTTTTTTGGAACAGTAGCTGTAGGAGCTGGCGGAGCATTTACCATAACAGGTTCACAGGCGTTATCAGATGGAGATACGACCTACTATTTTTACTTAGCTTACGATGTGCCAGGTACCGCAAATGTTGGCGACCAATTAGACGGAATGCTTGACTCGTTAGTTTTCAATGGAGGATATGAATCAACCATTCTATCTGCCAACCCGACAGGTACTAGAACAATCATAGATGCTATTTGTTATAGGCCTGATGTTCCAGGGTTTACACCTAATATTGAAGCTATTCCAACTGGGTCATATATTATACCAATGGATTTAACTAATCAATCTGAAGGCGCGGCCCCCTTTAACTTACAAGCTTATGGATTAGTTAATGATTTGCTAATGAATGATGTTCCCGTTAAATGGGTTATTACTACGGGTAAAGCTAAAGACGGTATCGATTTTACCGCAATGAGCTCTAAAGTGTACCCCAGTGCTGCGGCTTCAGCATCCATAAGCTATACTGCTGGTGCATTTGTGGTAGATACTTCCGTTTTAAACACCCCTCAAAATGGATTTGTACTTTCTGCCGCTGCGGTGTTTGCTGCTTATGGTAATTCCGTTGCTGTGTATGAGTTAGACGAAGATAAAAATCTTGATGTAAGATATACGCTTACGCAGAGACCATATATAGCTGTATTCAGCAATGGGGGAAATGAACAAGTTCATATCGATATTTTAGATGCTGCAGGGGTTACAAACTATACAGTTGTTGGAGCGGGTGTATTTACTGGGATACTAGAATGTTACACCTTTTGTTCCGAGCCGCATTGGGACGGTGGTGGGGTTTCGCCCCCAGAAACAACAAGCGATGTAACTGATAACGTTGAAAATTTTATTCAAGCAGGAGGAAATTTCTTAGCGCAATGTCGAGGAATAGATACATACGAAAATTTTTCAACTGGAAATATTGTGTCAACTGCCGGCATCAATATTCTCAATGCTTCTGATAACACACTAATCTATTCAAACCCAGACATGGCTATTATGCAGTTCGAAGGCGGTTGGAACATTGATGAAGGTGGGTCAGAAAAAAACTGGATCTTAAATGCTGGGTCTTCATGGGTAAATGGGTTTTACTACGCCATAAGTGGTGACAACCTTGATACAATTATTGTAAGTGGAGCGCATGTTATCAACAAAGACTCTGTGGGCGGTAATGTCTTTTACATGGGTGGTCATGATTATGAACCTTACACAACTGATATCTTGCAAATTAATAGTGCACGAGTCTATCTAAATGCAGCACTTATTCCGTCTGGTCGGCCATCAGAATTTGACTTAGATCCCGGTGCGGGGTTTTCAGTTTGCTCAGGATCAAGTGTAACAATTGGTGGTTCACCCACTTCCGATGAAGCAGGAGCCACTTTTCTCTGGGAACCTGCCGCTTCTCTCGATGATCCAACAAAAGCAAATCCAGTTGCTACCCCTGCTGTTACTACAGTTTACTCAGTATTTGCGTACAATGGAGGGTGTCCCGCAGGGCCATTAAGTGTAACCGTTACAGTAGTTAGCGCTCCTACCGCAACGATAAGTAATAGCGATACAACGGTCTGTACTTTAGCGCCAACCATAGCAGTTTCAGGTAGTGTAACCGTTGCGACAGGGCAAACTTGGACAAGTTCAGGTACGGGAACTTTTGCGGACAACCTTGCCGCATCTACAACCTATACGTTTAGTGCCGCTGACACTGCTCTTACTTCCATAAAATTGTACCTTACGGCTACTGGTGGTTGTGCTGCGGTTAAAGATAGTATCGAAGTAACATTTCAAAATGCTCCAACAGTTAATGCAGGTGTTGATCAAACTGTTTGCGGAAATGTTGCCGGAGTAGTTATGGCTGCAAGTTGTACAAACTGTGGTCTAGGAACATGGACAACTGGAGGAACTGGAACATTCGACAATAATTTAGCTACTGCTACATATGATCAAACTACCGCTGATACAACTGCGGGGTCTGTTGCTCTAACCTGGACTGTTGTTGGGACAGGGCAATGTGCTACTTATTCAGTTTTTGACGTTATGAGCGTTACATTCACAGATGCTCCTACCATAGAAGCCGGACCAAATCAATCTGTTTGTGCCGATAATTCCGATGCAACTATGGTCAGTAGTTTCACGGGTGCAGCAACCGCTGTTTGGACTACGTCTGGAACAGGGACTTTTGATGATAATAATTCAACAACAGCCATATACACTCCAAGTGATGCTGACACCACTACTGGAATAGTAACATTGACATTCACTACCCTCCCATTTGGAAGCTGCCCCTCTATTTCAGATAATATGGCGGTAACTTATTCAAATGCTGTTGCTATGAACGCGGGGCCAAACCAAACCGTGTGTGGAAACAATGCAAATGTTACCCTTACTGGAACGCATAACGGAGTTGCAACGGCTTGGGTGTGGACAACTTCTGGTACTGGAACTTTTGATGATGCCAGCTTATTGGCTCCAGTTTACACTCCTTCTGTTGCAGACACTGGCACAGGAACTATAACTTTAACACTCACTTCTACCGTTCAAGGAAACTGTAATCCGAATTCAGATGACATGGTTGTTACTATTAGCAATGCGCCATTCATCAATGCAGGAGCTGATCAAGTCGTTTGTGGAAATAATGCTGATGTTACTTTAGTTGCTTCTCACAATGGTGTCGCAACAGCCTTTTTATGGACTTCTTCTTCTGGAGATGGGACTTTCGACAACGAATTTGCTACAAGCACCATATATCATCCGTCCGTAACAGACACGACTAATGGCACTGTAACATTAACGCTAACATCTACCGCACAGGGAATTTGTAACCCGACTAGTGATGCCCTTATTGTTACCATTACAGATGCCCCAACAATGGACCCTGGTCCAGATCAAACAGTTTGTGCAAATAATTCTGACGCCACTATGGCTGCTACAATGACTATCGCTACTGCAGGTATATGGACAACCGCAGGAGACGGCACTTTTGATGTTGCAACAAACCTAAATGCAGTGTATACACCTGGCTCTGGCGACATAACTGCCACTACAGCTGTCTTAACTTTTACAACAACAGCCCAAGGAGCTTGTACTGCAGTCTCAGATTTTATGACACTTACCATTTCTCCAGCTCCAGTAGTTGATGCTGGTTTAGGGCAAATCGTGTGTGGAAACAATAGGGATGTTTCTTTGGTGGGAACTTCTAATGCTGTTGCTACTGCTTGGCTATGGACAACAAATGGAACAGGTACTTTTGCCGCAAATACTCCTTTACTCACTGCCTACACTCCAAGTGATGCTGATACCGCAACAGGAAATATCACATTAACTTTAACTTCGACTGCTCAAGGGATTTGTAATTCAGTAAACGATTTTATGATTATTACAATTACTGATGCGTCTAATGTTAATGCCAATGTTGACCAAACAGTTTGTGCCAATAATAGAAATGTAACTTTAGCCGGAACGTCTAATGCTATTGCTACAGCTTGGTTATGGACTTCGTCTGGAACAGGAGGTTTTGATGATGCGACAAGTTTAACTGCCGTTTACACTCCGTCCGATGCAGATACTGCTACAGGAGTAATTAATTTAACGTTAACATCAACAATTCATGGTTCTTGTAATGCAGATAGTGATGTAATGAATGTTACTATTACTAATGCGCCCGTTATTAATGCTAACATTGATCAAATCGTTTGTGGCAATAATGCGGATGTAACTCTAGCTGGATCAGGATACGCTACCATTACAGCTCAAATATGGACAACCTCCGGAACTGGAACTTTTAATACTGCCACCATTTATGCACCTGTTTATACCCCTTCTGCTGCCGATACTGCTGCCGGAACGATTACACTAACACTTACTTCAACTGCTCAAGGAAACTGTAGTGCAGTTAACGATCCTATGTCTGTAACGATAACCAATGCGCCTTCGATAGATGCAGGATTAGGACAAACAGTTTGTTCTACTGCCCCAAACGTTACAGTTACCGGAACACATAATGGCGTTGCAACAGCATTTTTATGGACATCTTCCGGAACGGGAACTTTTTCTGCTGCTACTTTATTAACCACAGGTTACCAACCATCTAATGCTGATACAGCTGCTGGAACTGTTACATTAACCCTGTCCTCAACAGCTCAAGGAACTTGTAACCCAACTAGCGATTTTCTAATTATTACCATTACTGATGCCCCTATCGTTAATGCTGGTGCTAACCAAACCGTTTGTGCTAATAATGCCGATGTTTCTTTAGCTGGAACATCAACAGCAGGAGCAACCGCATGGCTCTGGACTTCATCTTCAGCAAGTGGCACTTTTGATAACGCTACCTTATTGGCAACAACTTACCATCCGTCAACTACTGATACAAGCAACGGTACGGTTACTTTGACGTTAACCTCTACTGCTCAAGGCTCATGTGCTCCGGCAACAGATAACATGGTCGTTACTATTACTGATGCGCCTTTTATTAATACTATTTCTGATGCTACTGTCTGTGGGAATAATGTTAATGTGACCATTACTGCTACGGATAACTCCGTAGCTACGGCTTGGTTATGGTCT
>JAESTK010000137.1 GCA_016763645.1 Flavobacteriales bacterium | reverse complement strand
TTACGGTTCTGGTCTCAGCTTGGCTTGTTCCCTCCATGCGGTTTAATCAACACCGTTGTTTGCTCAAAAAAATGTAGAATTTACCAAAGATAATTTTCCTGACACAAAAAAGGAAATGAAAGAGGCCGTCAAACGAATTGAGGAAGGTGGTGAGATTATACAACAATACACCGACCCCAACAACGGAGTGACTCTGTCTGGTGGATATAAATTAGCACTTCCTTTTTATGAAAAAGCACAAAAATTTAATCCCAACAATGCATTACTTAATTATAAAATTGGGAAATGTTACCTAAAGGGAACTCATAAAAAAACGGAGTCTCTTCAATACTTTTTAAAAGCATACAAACTTGACCCACGTGTTGATAATCAAATATTTTATATGATAGCAAGAGGGTATCACCTGCGAGGCGAGTGGGATAAAGCGATGAATGAATACAAAAAATATCAAAAAATGATTCCGGCTGACGCCACGCCAAAACAAAAAGAAGACGTAGCTAAAAAGATTATAGAATGTGAAACAGGAAAGGAATTATCTGCTAATCCAATTAGAGTATTCATTGATAATTTAGGTAACGTGATTAATGGAAAGTACCCAGAATATGGGGCTATAATTTCTGCTGATGAATCGGTAATGATGTTTACCTCTCGTAGGGAGGGTTCTACAGGCGATAAAAAGGAAGGTCACACGCATATGTATTTCGAAGACGTTTACATTAGCCATCACAACGGAAATGTTTGGGACGCGCCTGTTAACATGGGTAAAATAATAAATAGTGATGGGCATGATGCTACCGTTGGGTTATCGCCAGATGGAACCAAACTACTAATTTACCTTGACGACAAAGGTGATGGTAACATATATGAATGTTTCTTGAGGGGAGAAGTATGGAGCAAACCAAAAAAATTAGGGAAAAATATCAATACAGACTATCATGAATCCTCTGCTTCATTTTCGTTCGATAGCAATACACTCTATTTTGTTAGTAACAAACCGGAAGGAGGAATGGGCGCACACGATATTTACAAAAGCGAATGGAACGCAGACAAAGAACGTTGGGGTAAGCCAACCAACCTCGGTCCAAATATTAATACTAAGTACGATGAAGAGGCTGTGTTTATGCATCCTGATGGAAAAACAATGTACTTTAGCTCTACTGGTCATAATACATCTGGAGGATACGATGTTTTTGTATCAAAATTTGAAGGTGGCATGTGGCAAAAGCCGGTCAACATTGGTTACCCTATTAACTCACCCGATAACGATATCTTTTTTGTCGTTTCAGCCAGTGGAAAACACGGCTACTTATCTTCTCATAAACATGATGAAGGCGAAGGCGAGAAAGACATTTACCTTGTTACGTTTTTAGGTCCTGAAAAAGAAGTTATTCTAAATAACGAAGATAATCTACTAGCGAATGTTGCCAAGCCTGTAAAAGAGATTGTAATTGAACCTGCTGTCGAAGTGGCTCAAAATAGAGTAACTATTTTAAAAGGTGTAATTCGAGACATCAAAACAAAAGAACCAGTTGAGGCTAGAATAGAAGTAATAGATAATGAAGCAAGTAAAATCGTAGCTAGTTTCACTTCCAACAGTAAAACGGGTAAATACCTTGTTTCTCTTCCTGCTGGAAAAAATTACGGTATTGCTGTAAAATCTGAAGGGTATTTGTTTCATTCAGAGAATTTTTTAATCCCTGAATCGGCGGCAGCTTATAAAGAAGTAACTAAAGATGTTGACCTCAAGAAAATTGAAATTGGTAGCGTAATTGTGTTAAAAAATATATTTTTCGACACAGACAAAGCGACACTTCGTCCAGAATCTACCGTTGAACTAGAAAATGTATATAAAATTTTAACAGACAACCCATCGATAAAGGTAGAGTTATCTGGACATACAGATAGCCAGGGTTCAGATGTTTACAATTTGGACTTGTCTGACAGAAGAGCAAAGGCTGTTGTCAATTACCTGGTCAAAAAGGGCATTCCAGCTAAAAGGTTAGTACCGAAAGGCTACGGAGAAGCTAAACCAGTTGCAACAAATGAAACTGCTGAAGGCCGACAAATGAACCGAAGAACTGAGTTAAAAATTATTGGAATTTAAGACTGTTTTTCGATTATCACTTTTACCAACTCACTAAAGTAATCACCGCCATATTTACCCAACCAATTCATGTTGCGAGTTTCTGAATGGTCTATTTCAAAATTTCTTGATGGAGTTGCATATCCCAAATAAGAACCGTTGAAAGAGGTCACCATCAGGTAAAGCCCTTTTGATTCTGCTAATTCTTGCAATTCGGAATAATATTCTGCAGACAACTCGCATGGTAAGGCAATCATCAACACCTCTCCTATTCTTAATACTTCTATAGAAGTATTAAGTGGCCCTAATAAAAGACTTGTTAGCCAACTTGAAGCGGCAATGCTTTCAGTCAGCAATGGAGCTAATATAGGTGTCTCCAATTGAATAGAATGAAAATTGATTAATTCTACATTCTTAATTGTATCTGCATAGGTCGAATATCCTGTAGCATCTATAAATTCTTTAAACTTGGTGATTTGCATGGTGTCTATTTTATAGTTGATAGGGTTGATACTCCCCATCGTTCCTGCCACAAACATTCCGAATTCATTTTTTTTATCTTTACTAAAGATTCTGGGATAATCTTTCGACATTACTTGCGTTCTTGCCCAATTAAATGTCGGGTGTATATTCAAAGAACTCAATATCGCCTTTGCTTTGTGAGTTGAAAAATGAATTTGTCTCAACCCCTCATCTACGTATTCTGCTTTAGTTAATCGGTTGATACAGCGGTTTATTTTTTTCTCTGAAAAAGAAATATTCAGCAACGTGTCTTGTTTATTTATTGCCTGCTCTAAAGCCAATTCTGTTTTGTTTACCAAATCATCTAACAAGACTTGTTTAAATTCGCCTAAAGCAATTTCAGACACAATACCTTTACCATAATTTCCGAACGCTGAATGTGTGTGCGATGCCGAAAAATAAACATTCGAGATCCCTAAGCCCTGAAACTTAACCCGTACTGCTTTCGCCAATGATGGAGTAACTAACAATAAATCGTACGATACTATTACGAACTCCTCCATCCCGCTTTTTAAATAAATACAACTAACAAATAGCGAGTCTAAAACTGATTCGAATGGCTTTTTAACCATTCCTCTTGTTGTATTTACTTTTCCGTGTGGAGTTATATTGGCTCTTGACCAACCAATTGAAGTATAATTTCGAGATAATTTGTTCTTGAAATTAATGGCAGAAATTAGCTCTACGTTTTTATGAAAAGAATTATTCTCGACTAGAGAAAGCGGCTGGTAATAACTTAAAGTCACAAAACCAATGATCAAGAAAAACAGAAAAAAGAGACTAAGTGTTTTAATAAATCGTATCATAAAATAAAAGGGGCTAACGCCCCTTTTCTAATTTTCTTGTTGTCGATATTTACTTTCTTAATACATATGTGTAACTTTTACTTCCGATTGCTGCAGTTGCCTCATTATCACAAGTACCATCGCCAAAATCAACAGTCCTTAATTTTAAATCTTCTGGCTGAATTTCAACAACACCCTTAGTTACTTCAATATAAGGTTTGCACCATTGCACACGAAGCGCAGTTGTAATATCTACATCGAAAGCACGACCATCTGTATTAATACCATCAGCGGAACCTGTGATTTCCCAAACGTCATCATAAATGCCATCAACACCATACCAATATAGAGAGTCGATTGTTCCATCAGCATTTAATGTTCCAAAAAACCATGTATCGGCTCCTTCAACCCAAGTTCTTATTCTTGTAGAATTCCACGTAATTGTTTCTCCGTCTGGAGTTGCAATATCACCAGAAGCCACAACCTTATACTGCTGCTTATTATCTGAGTTTTTCCCAGTATTTGTAACAGTTCTTGTTCCATTTACAGCATACCCATCAACCGTATAGTTATCTGTTGTAATTACAGTCGTACTTCCTGTTTCCCGATATTTTCCTGTTCTATGGGCAATTACTTTTCCTGTTCTTTTTCTTCCATCACCAGTTGTACAATCTGTTGTTCCGAAGTCGAAAGTAATTATTCTTTCAAAAGTTGTTGAATCGATAAATTCCTTCGTAATTGTTAAGCAACTGTATAGCGTATGTGCATAGGTCGTGTCGTTAGGCCAAAAAACAGTTTTGTACGAATTATTGTCACTTTCTGTATCGTCAAATTTATCGGTAACGTTAAAAATATCATCGAACGCACTTTCTGCCGTGGAGTTATCCTCCGAAGAAGTGGTCTGTTTATTTAATTTTTTTTTCTTACAAGAAGTTAAGGTAACCATTGCAGACAAGACTACCAATCCAGCTATATTTAAAATTGAAGATGTTTTCATTTTTTATAATTTTAGTAATATGCTCGGTAAAGTTACCAAAAAAACAACTACTTAATTGATTTAGCGTATAGTATAACTATTTAGAATATTTCTCGTATTATATAATTAGTGGCAAAAATCAAGGTCGATTTACACGATGTTTACAATAATAGTAAAGCTATTGAAAGCCTGTTGAAAGATGCTTTAAGTGATGCCATTGAAAAGAACATAAAAATCGTTGAGATTATACCAGGAAAAGGTTCTGGACAATTAAAAAAGAGAGTTTTACGTTTCTTACAAAAACCTGAGAACAAAAAGCTTTATAAGCGAATTGATAAAGACAGTAAAAATTTTGGCAGGCTATTTGTTCGGCTTTAATTGAAATTGTTAATAAGATTTTGAATTTCAAGCATTTACATTACATGGATTTAATAAATTTGGCAATGATAAAAAAAATCATCATTATATTTATCTCTGTTCTTCTGGTGAACTCATTACTGGCAGGGGTTATTATAATCGAAGGTGAATACCAAAATAGAAACATTTACATCCAAAATTCTATCTCATACTCTGGTGTAGGATATTGTACGTATGCCGTTTTGGTGAATGGACAGTTTTCAACAGATGAGATTAATTCTGACGCTTTCGAAATCAGTTTAGATCAGTTTCAGTTGGAAATTGGTGCTCCTGTTATGATTGAAATTAGATATAAAGATGACGGTTGCATCCCTAAGGTATTAAACCCAAATGCTCTTTTACCTAATCCAACATTCGAAACATCTAATATTAGCATCGATAATAGAGGTAACCTGCAATGGTCTACAACAAATGAAAACGCAAAACTCTCTTTTATTATAGAACAATTTAAATGGAATAAGTGGGTGCAGGTTGGGCAAGTAGATGGTAACGGAGGAGAAAAAGAGAATCATTATCAGTTTCAAACGACACCGCATTCGGGAAGAAACAAATATAGAATAAAGCAAAAAGGCTATATCGATAAAACTAAATACAGCCCCAGCGTTTCGTATACCAGTATAAGGCCTGAAATTTCATATTTAATTTACGAAAGGAAACAAACAATAGAATTTACAGAAGAAACTAGCTTTGAGGTTTACGATAAGTTCGGAAACTTAGTCAAAAAAGGTCATGGCAGCCGTATTAACATTGCTAACCTCCAAAAAGATACGTACTACATGAATTACGGAAACAGCATTACTGAATTCAAAAAGAAGTAAGTCAATGCCTTTTTCTCAGGGTCAAATCAATTTCGCAATTTTCTTTATTATAGTGTTTAGTGGCGTCCTTATTTGGGCGTATCGAAAAGACATAAAACGACAGCCTAAGTATGCCAAAGGGAGTTTATTTATTCTCATCGCTATCATTCTTATGTTTATATTATTCAGAGCATTAAACATTGTAATATCTTAGTTTAAAACGAAACCTTTTCGTTAGTTTCTTCGTATTTTATTAGACCCAGCTACCCAATTAAATTTCATTCTTTATGAGTTATCTACTGAAATATATATCGGGATGGCCCTTGCTACTATTTTTTTTCCTCACCAACTGCAACCATCCCCTATTCGATACTTCGTCTGAAGCGAAGCAGACCGTTTGTCATTCGAAACCTATACAGCGAGATCTGACAGATATTATTGATGCCGGTAAAATTGTAGCCATAACGGATAACAGCTCAACTAGCTTCTTTATATACAAAGGCGAACCGATGGGCTACGAATATGAACTACTGAAGCTTTTTGCCGATCATCTTGGTGTCGAACTCGAAATAAAAATTAGTAGCGACCTCAACGAAATTTTAGACCAACTTAACCGTGGCGAAGGTGATATTGTTGCCGCCAACATGACGGTTACAAAAGATAGAGCATCTTACGTAAACTTTACAGAACACCACTTATTAACCAAGCAAGTTTTGATTCAAAAATTGCCAGCTGGGGCAAATACAATGTCTGCATCCGAAATTGAAAGTCATCTTATTCGCAATCCTATTGAATTAATCGATAAAGAAATTTACGTACGTAAAAACTCTTCTTTTTATAAGCGTTTAGTTAACCTATCGGACGAAATCGGTGGAAATATCAATATTATTGAAACCCCTGGTGACTACGAAACAGAACAGCTCATTAAAATGGTTGCAAATGGTAAAATACCCTTCACCATTACTGATGAAAACGTAGCGATGAATAACAAAACGTACTATCCAAATATTGACATAAAAACCGCCATTAGTTTTCCTCAAAAAATTGCTTGGGCGGTTCGTCAGAATTCACCTAATTTACTATATACCTTAAACTCTTGGATAAAAGCCATGCGCGGAAATTCAGAATACGCTTACATCTATCAAAAATATTTCCGTTCTCAAAAAGACCAGCTAGAAAGAGTTGTGAGCAACTACTCTTCCTTGTCTGGAAATACAATTTCGCAATACGATATTATGATTCAAAACAGAAGTAAACTCCTCAATTGGGATTGGAGGCTGTTAGCCGCTCAAATTCAACAAGAATCTAGATTTAAAAAAGATGCTGTTTCGTGGGCTGGTGCGCAAGGGCTAATGCAATTAATGCCGAACACCGCCAAACAATTTGGAATTCACAATATCAAAAATCCTCACGACAACATTAAAGCCGGTACTCTATTTATCGCTTGGTTGGATAATTATTGGTGCAATAAAATTGAACTGAAAGATGAACGAATAAAATTTATTCTTGCGAGTTATAATGCTGGGTTGGGACACGTTATCGATGCTCGAAACTTAACCAAGAAATATGGAAAAGACCCTAATAAATGGGACAACAATGTAGAAGACTTTCTTCGGCTAAAATCAAAAGAAAAATACTATAATGATGAAGTCGCAAAATACGGTTATTGCCGTGGAGAAGAGCCCTATAACTACGTAAGACAAATTATCAACCGATATGAATATTATAAGACAGTAATTAGTTAGCACAACTAACCGTTGAATTAATGCCGTATGTCAAATTATAGGGCACACTGGTCAAATACAAAAAACAACTGCCCATTTTCATCGTAATATACAATAGAAGAATTAAAATTATATAACCATGAAAAAAGACGAAATACAATTTTTGGTCTCCTGGTTAAACGAGCAGATTGAATTTACCAGTAGGCTCCTTGAGCAGGCACATCAAACAAAAAATTACGGAAAAGAAGTTGAATACGAAGCAATGAATATTGCTTATCATAATTGTTTAGACCACTTGCCAGATACCAACGGCTAATTTAGCTCCCTTTCTACTTTTTCTTAAACTGATTAATCGCATTAACCGTAAAATCTGACAAGACCAATTTTCCGCTTATTGCAGCTCTTTCTTTAAGTAATGTGCCCCAGTGTTCAGTACCTTCCCAAAATACACCTTTTAGTAGTCGCATTGCCTCGGGGTTAGACTTTGCTAACTTTTTGGCAAGCGTATCAATTGCCTCATCCATTTCCTCTACCGTTTCAAACGTTTCGGCATATAGCCCTTTTTCTTTTGCCCAATCTGCAGAATACCATTCGGTAGCATTTATCGCCATCATACTCATTGCTGAAGTGCCTACTTTACGCTCTACAGCAGGACCGACCACGAATGGACCAATGCCAACGGCTAATTCGCTTAATTTGACTGAGGCGAATTTGGTTGCGTAGCAAAAATCAACAGCCGAAGCCATTCCAACACCTCCACCAACAGCTTTACCTTGCACTCGACCGATAATAAATTTAGGGCACTTTCTTGCGGCATTAATAACGTTTGCAAAGCCAGAAAAGAATGTCTTTCCTGTTTCTAAATCTTTAATAGAGATTAATTCATCAAAACTAGCTCCAGCACAAAATGCTCTTTCTCCTGCCGATTTCAAAACGATTACAGCAACGTTAGTATTATTTCCTAACTCTGTAATTGTATCTGCTAATTTAGCTAAAATTCTGCCTGGTAAGGAATTACTCAGCGGATGTGAAAATTCAACGGTTGCAATTCCTCCTTCTATACCAAACTTAACGTCTCCTTGTTCTATCGCTGTTTCCATAATTTTTAATCTTCGTTTGTTTCATTCACCTCAGAAAAAGTAAGTACATACCCATTGGGGTAAGTAATGGAAAACTCTGTTGTTCCATAAAATGTATCTTCAATTTCTGAGATAATTTCTGCTGTTTCTAACAATTCATAATACAATTCGTGAACGCCTTCCATTTTTACATAAAGTGTAAAGCCTCCGCCCGGGTTTTGTTTTTCTAAACGAGGTAAATCTTTTGCCATACTTCGTTTCGATTGAAACATAATTACCACTTCATTTCGTTTGAGCATTGCCCAATCTAACGGACCTTCTTTTGGAACAGTTTCTAATAAAGTAAATCCTAAATTTGCTTGATAATAATGCACCGTATCGTTCACATTTTGAACCATAAGGTTTGGGGTAAGAGATTCTAATTTCATGTAAAAAAGTTTATCAAGTTACAACAGTTTATCAAGTTCGAAAGTTACAAGTGCTTTTCACTTTAACCTTTCTTCTTTTTCCTTAATTCTGTTCTTTAAATTTAACCATAGTCAAAATTGTTGCCAAAGCCACCGTTTCTCCAGTTTCGTCATACACATCGACTAAGAATTTCACAATTCCTTTTTTTATGTCGTTCTCATCTTTCTTCTCTTGGACAATTTTTTCTTTCGCTGTAAACCTTACTCCAATTGTCATTCCTGGATAAACAGGTTTAGTAAATCTACATTCATCTAAACCATAGTTCAATAAAACTGGACCCTTTTTACCATCTACAAATAAACCTGCAGCTTTTGATAACACCCAGTAACCATGAGCAACTCTACTTTCAAAAATAGTTCCGTCTAATGAAGTTTCATCAACGTGAGCATAAAAATGATCTCCGCTAAGATTGGCAAAATTCACTATATCTGCTTCTATAACCGTGTGCTTTCTTGTGATTACTGTTTCGCCAATTTCAATTTCTTCGAAATACTTTTGAAAAACATGTTTATCAAATTCCGTCTGCTCTGCTCCGTATT
>JAESTK010000321.1 GCA_016763645.1 Flavobacteriales bacterium | reverse complement strand
GCATATTTATTGTCGACAAGTAAGGCTTTGTTGAATGAAAATATGGATTCTTTGTATTTGCCTTGCTCGAATTTGATAAGACCACTGTAATAATAGTAATCGGCATCTTTTGGATTTATTTTCGATGCAGCTTTGTAATCGGCTAGCGCTTCATCGGGCTGCCCTAATTCGTACTTGGCTTTTCCACGATGGTAAAGTGCGGCATCATTTTCTTTTAACGAATCGTTTTCAATAACGAGCGTGAAATCATTAATAGCACCTTTGTAATCTTTTGTTTCAGAGCGAACCATTGCTCTGTTGAAATAAGGAGCAATGAATCGAGGCTCAATTTCAATCGCTTGACTAAAACGATCGATAGCAACATTGTATTTTTTGTTTTGAAATGCAGCTACACCTTCGTTGTATTTTTCTTGCGCCTCAACAGGAATTATCAACGTGTCGCCTTCAGAAATTGATAAGGTATCAGTGGTAGATGTGTCAGTTTCTAAAATAGGGGTATCTTGAGAATAACTAAGTGAGCTTAGAAAAAGAAGTCCAATAAATGGCAAATATTTCATAGTAAAAAGATTTGCGACTAAAATAAGATTAACTCATCATATTGATGCTTAATACTAGAAAAAGTTGAAGTTGCTGGTACTAGTTTTTTGCCGAATCGGGGAGAACAAACTTACCGGCCTTCATGTCGTGATACTTTTGGGTTAAAAATGCAATCAATTTGCTGAAACTTTCAATGGCTTTTTCTGTATCTTCAGAGATTGGCTTGTTTAGCATTTTTAAACTTAGCTTACCAAATAATCCATTTAAACAGATTTCGATTTCATTTAGTTTTGTTGTACCAGATTTTGCTAATAATGCATCGATATTAGGTAAGGCTCTACCATATAGAAGAAGATATTTTTCGTCCTTAAATAAATTAATTAGCATATTGTGAAGCAGCACTAATTCGGAAATAATTTCTTTTAATGCCTGTAAATGTCCAACTTTTTTAATGCCTTGCGATTTCATTTCAGCAATAAGTTTGGTGTACCACTTTGTTATTTCTAATTGCTCTTTCCCTGACACACCATAGTTGCTAATTACGGCATCTTCTAACTCATAAATACTAAAGTTACAAGACCGAATTAGGGCTTCAATTTGCCACATATACAAAATGTATTCAGCAATATTTTCCTCTTTTTTTTGACTAGATACTAACATTATTCTACTCCTGTTACAGTTTGATTTTTCTCATATTTTTTATTTAAACTATTTACGAGCATATCAGTTATTTCTAAGCTGTCTGGAGCGTACAATAAATCGCTGATAGAGTTGTATGCTAATATGATTTGACATCCATTTTGTTCGCTATATTTTTTTAATTCTTCGGTTAACTCTTTTCTAATTTTAAGTCCCATGCTTTGCTGTTCTTCGTACAACTTTTTTTCTATTCGTTGTTGCTCTTCTAACAATTTCTGTTGTCGAGTTTGTAACTCTGTTTGTTGTTGTTGTAATTTGTTCTGGTTCAAAATGAGCTGAGGTTCGGTCATTTGAGAGGCTTGTTGTTGGAACAAGTACGCGTCTTCTTCTAGCTTTCGGCCTTTGTTGCTGAGGTAATTTTCTTGTTGTCTCTGTTTGTCGGCTAATTCGTTTTGTAGGTCAACAATGAGTTGGTATTTTACCCACAAAGTATCAGAGTTGACATAAGCGATTGTCCCTTTGTGTTGATATTGAGAAGCGGTAACAGAAGATTCTTGTACTGCTTCTTTAGCTTCGTTTTCTATTTTTTTTTCAGAAAAATGAAGGTAAAATAGAGTTGCTACAGCTATACTCAAGATTAGGTTTAAAATAAGAGATACTTGTTTCATTACATTGAAATTTGCGTGCAAAGATAACGTTACTTACGAATAAGTTTGGATAAGAAGGAAAAAATAAAAGAGAGAAATTTAAGCTAATACAGGGCTACAAATACAGAAATTAAAAGGAATTTTGACCATAACAGCAAAATCTCGTCCTACTTCGAGCATGTCATCCGCATCATCACTATAACACCAAGTTACCGATACAGTTGCTTTTTTTGATTTATGACTTTCTTCTAACTTGTACATTAAAAAGAGTAACCGTTTTGAAGAAGCGATGTTAAAACATTCCATATCGATAGTAAACTCAATATCAGTAGGGTTTTCTGCATATTCATTGAGCCATGATAATAAATCGCGATAAAAGAATTCTGCATCATCCATAAGTGAACGACCAGAAAGGTTAAATAATCCATTTTCAGGATCAAAAACCACTGATGGGTATGTATTATCTCCAGGTAAAGTTATCGACTCCATTGTTTACTTTGATAAAGTAAAGATGTGAAGAAATTTTGGAAAGAGATTAATAAATTCTACCAACAAAAGATTGTAACGGATGAATCCTAAATCATAAGGGATTAAGTTTTTCATAAAACTAAAAAAAAAGAGTTGGCCTGCTGTAACTGAAACAAAATCAGTTTGTTATTGGTGCACAGCACTATAAGCTCATCATGTCTTTTAGTTTAGCAGCCTGCCTTCTCGATATTTCTATTGTTTCTTCCCCGTTAACAGTTACGAGCAACCCGCCATTAAACCATGTCTCCGATTTCTCTATCCAACGGAGGTTGATAATGTGTTTCCTATTGGCCCTGAAAAAAGTTTTAGAGTCTAATTTTTTTTCAAGGTTGTTTAGCGATTTCAAAATCATTGGTCGATTAGAGTCGAAATGGACTTTTACATAATTCCCTACTGATTCAAAATAGCGAACATCTTTTAAGGTAACGAACCAACATTTGTCTCCATCTTTAACAAAAACTTGGTCGTTTTCAGTCAGGATTCCTGCAGCTGATGTTGGTTCATCATCAAGCTCTATTTTTTCAACAACTTTATCAATCGCATCTTTTAGTCGCTCTTCTTCTATGGGTTTTAAAAGGTAATCTAAAGCATTTACCTCAAAGGCCTTTAAGGCATACTCATCATAAGCCGTAGTGAAAATTACTTCGGGGATGTAATCAAGTTCTTCCAATAAATCGAACCCAGTTTTTCCAGGCATTTGAATGTCAAGAAAAATAAGATTAGGTCTTTTTTCGTGAATTTTGGCTAGCGCCTCATCTGCATTGGCAGCTTCATCTATAATTTCTATTACGGAATGAAGTTCGAGAAGAGACCTGAGCTCCTTTCTTGCTAATCTTTCGTCATCAATGATTATTGCTGTTACTTTCATCGCTTATCGTTTGAGGGATTATTAACTTGGTAATTACCTTGTTGTTTTTATTATAAATTTCGAAAATTCCACTAGTTCCGTACAGTAACTCAAGTCGCTTTATTGTGCCGCCTAAACCAAACCCAGTTGAATTAGATTGATTTTTTCCGAGGGGCTCATATTTACCACTATTTTGAATGTTGATGCTTAAGTTTTGATTGATTATGGAAGCACTTATCTCAACCACGCCTCCTTCAGGCAGTTTAGAAATACCATGTTTAATACTGTTTTCGACTAGCGTTTGTAGCATCATTGGAGGGATGTTTAGCTTCAAAGTTTCACTGTCGATGTTATATTTAATGTTTAACCGTTCTTCGAACCTTGAGTGCTCAAGATCTAAGTAATCTTTAACAAGACTTAATTCTTCTTCTAAGAAAATTACCTTTTTCTTGCCAGACAATAGTGTGCTCCGCAAAATTTTAGATAATTTAGTGATGTTGTCTTTCGATTTTTTTGGGTTTTCATCAACCAAAGCACGAATTGTGTTCATCGAATTGAAAATAAAATGAGGATTTAACTGAGCTCTTAATCGGTTTAGCTCAATCTCATTTTTAGAGGCCTCCCATTTAAGGTTTTTAATTTCTTCTTTTCTATAGTTTTGAAAGAAATGGAAAGCAAAATAAAAGAGCGACCATATTAAAAACAGGAATGACCAACTAATGGTTTCTGAAAATAGTTGTTGACTATTTAACGTTGCTGGTTCGCTGGAAATGGTTAATTGGCTCAGGTAATATAGTATTTCCATACCGATACCGAATAAAACGATAGTAAGGAAAACTCTAGGTAGAATTTTGAAAATACCCATTTCGAGCCACCCTTGTTTAATAAAAATAAATCGCAAAAGGTGAGAAAGTGCTAGCCCCATAACCCATACGGAAACCATGGTGATAAAAAACTCAGTATCGAGTTCTTCACTACCTATATTTAAAATTATGGTAAGACCGATGTAGGTTGTCCAACCAAAAACTTGAGCAGCCCAGTATAATAATTTTTTATTCAAAAAATGAGTTTGTTCAAAGT
Organism: Flavobacteriales bacterium; assembly: GCA_016763645.1. Classification (GTDB taxonomy): domain Bacteria; phylum Bacteroidota; class Bacteroidia; order Flavobacteriales_G; family NORP312; genus NORP312. The sequence continues at coordinate 963 of JAESTK010000321.1, read as the reverse complement.
TAAACGTTTGATTTAACTATGTACTATGTAAAAATAGGTGATAGGGCTATTATAAGGATGGTCGGTGGTTTTTATGATTTTATGGAATCTGTAAAAAGTAATTTATAGTAATTTCGTGAAATTAAATTTAGTGATAGTATTTTCGAAAGCAGAATGAAGGTTTACATCAATGGAATAGGAAATATTTCGCCCCAGGCAACATGGGACAACAATAACTTTTTGGAAGAAGTAGTTTCGGTCGATAATAACCAATTGCTCTGTGTAGAGCCTATTTATAAAGAATACATCAGTCCAATAAAATTGCGGAGAATGAGTAATGTCATTAAGCGAGGAATAACCTCTGCGCTTATAGCGTTGAAAGATGCTAATGTCGCAAACCCAGGGGCTATTATTACAGGAACAGGTTGGGGGTGTTGGGCAGATACAGAAAAGTTTTTGTTGTCTATGATAGACCAGAAGGAGGAACAATTAGCTCCAACAGCTTTCATGCAATCTACTCACAACACAGTTAGTGGTCAAATTGCTATCGCAATAAAATGCCATAATTATAACTCTACTTATGTACACCGTGGAGTTTCTTTTGAAAGGGCTTTGCAAGATGGGATGATGCTTTGCGCAGAAGGAAAACAAAATGTTTTAGTAGGCGGTTTTGATGAATGCACCGACAATTTTTTCACTATGCTCGGACGAGTTGGTGCATGGAAAAAGACTTCGATTAATAGCCTGGGTCTGTTTAACGATATGCAAGAAGGAAGCATAGCAGGAGAGGCTTCTGTTGCTTTTGTGATAGATAGTAAACGAAACGAGAATTCGTACGCTTCGATAGATGCGTTAACCACATTTTACAAACCAGAATCTAATGACGAAGTGAGTCGTAAAATTGCTGATTTTTTGTCAAAAAATGGACTTGTCGAAGCAGATATTGATATTGTAGTTTTGGGAAATAATGGCGATTCAAAACCG
>JAESTK010000136.1 GCA_016763645.1 Flavobacteriales bacterium | reverse complement strand
TTAGAAAAACCGTACTACGAAGCAGGCGTTGGCATCGAAAATATATTTCAGTTACTTCGAGTCGATTTTTTATGGAGAATGGCTTACATCAATAAAGATTATGTTACTAATTACGAATCCGTTTCTTCATCCAAAATTCCAAAATGGGGAATAAGAGGGATGTTACAATTCAATTTCTAAATGATTTTAAGAGCCGAAAACATAGTAAAAAAATACAAAAGTAGAACGGTAGTAAAAGGCGTTTCGTTCGAAGTAAAACAAGGTGAAATAGTAGGGTTGTTAGGTCCTAACGGAGCTGGGAAAACGACATCATTCTACATGACTGTTGGCTTAATTAAGCCCAACTCTGGTAGTATTTTTTTAGACGATAAAGATATTACCAAAGAACCGATGTACAAAAGAGCTCAACTGGGAATTGGGTATCTACCACAAGAAACCTCCGTTTTTAGAAAGCTAAGTGTTGAAGACAACATAAAGGCTATTCTCGAAATGACTAAAATGAGTAAAGCCGAACAAAAAAACAAGTTAGAAGAGTTACTCGAAGAATTTAGTCTTAATCATGTTCGAAAAAATCGTGGAGATTTGCTTTCGGGAGGAGAAAGAAGAAGAACAGAAATAGCGAGAAGTTTGGCCGTAAATCCTAATTTCATTTTATTAGACGAACCCTTCGCAGGAGTTGACCCTATTGCGGTTGAAGACATTCAAAATATTGTTTCTAAACTGAAAGAGAAAAATATCGGAATATTAATTACCGACCATAACGTACAGAGACGTTGTCAATTACTGAACGAGCGTATTTACTTTTCGAAGGAAATATTTTAAAAGCTGGAACAGCTGAAGAGCTTGCCGCAGACGAACAGGTAAGACGAGTTTATTTGGGGCAAAATTTCGAATTGAGAAAAAAGAAAACGGCTTAATTCTCTTTTCCTGCGAACGTATTCATCAGTATAGAATAAATTGGGTAGATAACTATCACCAGCGGTATTACCATCAAACCGATGTCGGGTAGTCCTGATAAATAAAATGAATACGCTACAATTGCATATATTGTAAGAACGCTTACCAATATTAAAAACACAAATATTTGCTTATTGTTTTGCCAGCCAAAACCCTTAAATTTTAATGCCAACATTCTTACAGGCACAACAAGCAATACCGAACAAAATATTGCAATAACTGCCAATACAGTTGAGGACTGGAGGGAAGAAACTACCCAAGCATCAATATCGCTCCAATATTGAACTTTGTCAACGACAAGTAACATATCTTCAGTTAAATAGTTATAAAAGTTAAAGTCTAAGCCATTCAAAATAATCGGTAAGCTCCCAATAAAAATAGCAATGGCGGGGGTCGGCATCCCAACAAAAGAATCGGTTTGAGAATCATCGACATTAAATTTAGCCAAGCGAAGTGCCGAAAATGCTGCAATTAAAAATGCCAAACTCTGAACAAACATATGGTCGATCGGTCGTTCACTAAAAACAGTGAAATACTCTCCAAAACTAATGCTCAGCAACTGAAACATGATAATAGCTGGCAAAACACCAAAAGTTACCATGTCTGCTAACGAATCTAATTGCGCTCCGATAGCCGATTTTGCATTTAACAAGCGAGCCGAAAAACCATCCAAAAAATCAAATATAGCAGCTATTCCGATAAAATATCCTGCCCAATCTAGCTGGTTATTAAAAGCACAAACTATTCCAAAACAACCGCAAATTAAGTTACAAAGCGTTAATGTATTGGGGATAGCTTTTTTCATAGAGAACAAATATACCGTTGATGCCGTATAATTGAGGATGTTTTGCGCAATATTTATTCAATAGTAATGTTTTATCATTCGTGAATGATTTTGTAACTTTATGCCATATGTTTTTTCGAAAAATAAATTTTTTCTTTATTTTAATTTTACTTACTGTAAATCAGGCATTTACGCAAAGTGTATCTGATAAAAAAGCACGAAAGTACAGTAACGAGTTTTTAGCTATTGGTGTAGGCGCACGGGCATTGGGCATGTCAAACGCTTCAATTACAACTGTAAATGACGTAACTGCAGGTTATTGGAATCCTGCTGGACTGCTCGAAATGGAAGGGAATTTATCGGTAGGTTTAATGCACTCCGAATATTTTGCTGGTATCGCCAAGTACGATTATGGGGCAATCGCTACACCTATTGATTCTAACAGTGCTTTAGGGTTTAGTTTCATTCGGTTTGGCGTAGATAATATTCCAAACACTACCGAGCTAATTGATGCCGAAGGAAATGTAGATTACAATAGAATCACGACATTTTCTGCAGCTGATTATGCATTTTTGTTATCATACGCTAGAAAAATGAATATTCCTGGGCTAAGAATTGGTGCCAATGTAAAGGTGATTCATAGGCGAGCTGGAGATTTTGCTAAATCGTGGGGATTCGGGTTAGATGCTGCTGCAAAATACGATTACAAAAAATGGAAATTCGCAGCCGTAGCTCGCGATGTAACTACAACATACAACGCGTGGAGCTTTGATTTATCTGACGAAATGAAAGCTACTCTGTTACGAGAAAATAATGAGCTTCCAGAAAACTCGGTCGAAATTACAATGCCTCGATTAATTATTGGAATTGCCAGAGAAGAAGTAATCAAAGAAAAAATTTACATCCTTGCCGAATTTGATGCCGATTTCACGTTTGATGGAAAACGGAATGTTGTAGTCTCTGGCGACCCTGTTAGTATTGATCCGCACGTTGGTGTGGAAATTTCTTACGATAAGATAGTTTTTCTACGCGGAGGAGTCGGAAATATCCAAAAAGTGAAATCTGATGTTGGCAGCAGAAATGTAACCACTTTTCAACCCAATTTTGGCGTTGGGTTAAACATTAAACCACTTAATTTAACAATCGATTACGCATTTACTGATATCGGAGACCAGTCTGTTGCGCTATACTCTCATGTGTTTTCATTAAAATTTAACCTCCACAAACAACCGCTGTGAAACGAGTAATTTACATCCTTCTTTTTCTTGTGTCTGTTGTTTCAGTTACGGCTCAACCATACGGTAACGAATGGATAAATTATTCTCAACAGTATCTAAAATTTCAAGTGGCAAGTGATGGGGTTCATAAAATCACTTACAGCGATTTGCAAAATATTTCCTCTATTAATATTGATACCGTAAACCCAACTACAATTCAAGTCTGGGGAAGGGGTGAACAACAACGCATTCATATAGAAGATGTTAATGGCAACGGAGTTTTCGAACTAAACGATTACATTGAATTTTATGCACAAGCCAACGATGGCTGGTTCGATTCATTGCTTTATGACTTTCCCGAAAGTCAAGTGAATCCTTATTTCAGTTTATATAACGATTTAGCTGCCTATTTCATTACGTTTGGGCCTGCGGGAACAAGCTTAAGATATAATGAAGTTACCGCAGCTGGCATTACCTCACCTGATGATTATTTTCTAGAAGAAGTCGTTGCTTTCAGCGCGCAAGAGCATTGGCAAGGCGAATATCAAGGTGGTGGCTCTAAACATGATGTTGAGTACACCAAAGGCGAGGGATGGTTTTATACTTATTATGGTGCTACTTCATCAAAAAAAATAAATATTTTAACGCCCAGTATAAGTGGGGGTTCGTCTGCACCAGATGCTGTTATCGAAACACAATACGCTGGTGTAAATAACCCAACCACTACAGGAATGCATCACGTAGAAATTTTTTACAACAGCGAAACCTCTCCTTCTCACAGCAATTCATTTGCAGGGTTCGACATGATTAAAACAAGTTTTTCAATTCCGAAAAGTCAAATTTCCTCAACAACCGATATTATTTTCGCCAATGGTTCTTCAGTCGATCCAGATTCAAAATCAGCAGTTGCGTATGTAAAATTAATCTATCCTAGAACATACTCAAGTGTTAGCTCTTCGGCTCATATGTTTCGAATTCCTTCGACTGGAACAACCCATCAAATTCAATTATCTAGTTTTAGTAATTCTTTTAATAAGGTGTTTGTTTACGACTTCGAGAACAATACGCGCACAACTATTTCGAACTCTTCTGTCGAATTTACACTGCCACCTGGCAGCGAACGAAATGTGTTTGTTTTTTCATCTGAAAGTGCAAATTTCGATACTCCAATCGACTTGAAAATGGCGGGAGATAATGGCTTTTTTAGAGATTATCTAGTAGGCAACCCCGATAGCGTTTTTATAATTGTAACTGGTAAAGCTATAAAAAACGAAGCAACGGAATATGCGGAATATAGGGCTAGTCCGTACGGAGGCAAGCATGATACTATTGTTGCGATAATAGATGAGCTCTACGACCAATTTGCTTATGGAATTCACAAGCACCCTCTTTCTATTAGAGGTTTTTCTGATTATTTATTAGACAACCCTTCTACACCTCCTTCTAATTTGTTTTTAATCGGAAAATCTATTGTTTACAAATCATCTAGAGGCAACTCAGCTGCATATTCTCAAAACATGGTGCCGACCATCGGGTATCCTGCCACAGACAATTTATTTACCGCTGGCTTAAATGGAACTAAATACGAAGCTGCCATCCCAACTGGGAGATTAGCCGCATTAAATGGAAGCGAAGTATCGCTTTATTTAGATAAAGTGAAAGAACTCGAAGCAAACCAACACAACACAACTGACATTTCAATTGCTGGTAAAGAATGGATGAAACAAATTATACACTTTGGCGGTGGGAATGGTGTTACTCAGCAGGGACAGTTTGCGGGTTATTTAGAAGGCTTTGCCTCAACTATTGAAGATACGCTATTTGGCGGCTATGTTAACGCTTACTACAAAAATTCATCAGACGTTATACAGTCTTCCGAATATAGTGATATTGGAGATTGGATAACATACGGATCATCGATGATAACCTTTTTTGGGCATTCAAATGCACAAGGTTTTGATGTAAGTTTGGATGACCCTTCCATCTATGATAACCAAGGGAAATATCCTCTTTTTAATGCATTTGGTTGCCAATCAGGAAACATCCACATTTATGTTGATAATGCAGCACAAGCCCGAACCACTAGTGAAGAATTTATTTTGATTGCAAACCGTGGCGCAATTGGGTTTTTCGCTTCAGTAGATGCCGGCATCGCTACAAGGATGAACCAATATGGCAAAATATATTATAAAAAAATTGCAGCTGATAACTACGGAGAATCGATTGGCGAAATAATAAAAGCCACCGTAAAAGAATATCAGATTCAAGCAGGAATTGGAACAGTTGATTTGGTTAAATCTACCTGTATGGAAATGTCGCTTCATGGTGATCCCGCTATGAAAATTAACCCACACAAGCTTCCCGACTATGCTATTGAGCCAAGTTCGGTTAGTTTTACTCCAGAAGAAATTTCAACAGATTTAACAACGTTTACCTTAAATATTGACATCAAAAATTTAGGGAGGGCGGTTAACGATTCGGTTAAAATATTTGTTGAACGATTTATTAACGGAGAATCTGCATCAATTACTGAAGATATTTTGCCACCAATTCATTATAACTATGTCTATAAGTTAGAATTACCTACCGACCCAGAGCAAGGAGCGGGAACAAATACTTTCAATATCTGGGTTAATGAAGGGCAACCACTCGAAGGAACTCAACCCGAAATTACAACCCTCAATAACCGTTTATTCAGCGACAACCAGCCTAGTGTTTATATTTCTTCGAACGATATTATTCCAATATTTCCCTATAATTATGCTGTAGTTGGTAATAGCGATATAACTCTCAAAGCCTCAACAGCAGATTTGTTTGCTCCAAGCAGAACTTATAGATTTCAAATTGACACAACCGATACTTACCTAAACCCTGTTGACGATATTACTATTACGCAAAGTGGGGGTGTAGTTTCATGGAAACCAAATTTGGGAACAATTAAAGATAGTACAGTTTTTTTCTGGCGCTGTTCACCGTCTGATGATTTAACCAAATGGAAAGAACATTCGTTTCAATATATTGGGGGGCAAACTGGATGGGGGCAAGACAATTTCTTTCAATTCAAAAATGATGAATTCTGGGTACTCAACCATAATAGACCTGACGTAAAATTTGAATTTGATACCCTAACTAAGTATGTTAGCTGCCAGACTATTAGTAATGCTAATAATCCTACTGAACGATACAATACCTATTTTAGGGTAGATGGCGTTAAAATAAAAAGTGACGTATGTTTTTCTACTCCAGCTATGTATGTAGCTGTTTTTGATTCGCTAACACTAGAGCCTTGGGAAGAATATTATGTTGATGCACAAGGAGTCTCTCATCACGCTGACAGACAATTTGATAACAGATACGATAATTTATTGTGTTGGCCTCCTGGACAAAGTAAGCCCATTCGGGTTTTTATATTCCCTACAAACTCTGCATTTAGAATTCAAGCTTTTGCGAATATGATTACCAATGAAGTCCCCGATAATAATTACATTTTAGTTTACACAGCAGTTACTGGTAATTTTCAAGATGCATCTGTTTGGGATTCTACAAGTTTCGCAGCCATTGAGTCTTTTGGTTTTGATAAACTAAGTACTAATGGAGTCCTAAAACCAGGAGTTTCAGGAGATGTGCCGTACATTTTCTTCGCTAAAAAAGGAGACAACAGTAAACGAAAAGATTTAATCGGGCTCTCTAACGAAACAATTTCATTAACGGGCTTACAAATGCAAAGTGTATTGCCTCAAGGTTACGTTGAATCAACTTTAATTGGCCCTGCTGTAGCGTGGGAAACTCTTTCATGGAAGCATGTGGCAGATGAAACTGGTAATCAAGATTCCGTTAATCTAACCATTTATGTGCAAGATATAAACGGGGAAGATTCGCTTGCGCAATCATATCTCGATCAACCTTCTGGCGAAATCAATCTGGACTCAGTTGTTGATGCTAAGAAATTCCCCTATATAAAATTAAGAACTCATATATATGATAAAACGCTAATTACATCAGGACAACTAGAAAGATGGCACGTGCTTTATGATGGTATTCCAGAAGTTGCACTCGACCCTCACTCTTTTTTCACTTTTGTTGACGATACGCTACAAGAAGGTCAGGATTTAGAAATTTCGATTGCCATCGAAAATGTGAGCCACTACGATATGGATACCCTCCGGGTGTCTTATTCAATTACCAAAGACGGTACAACTATTCCGATAACTTACACGAAAGAAGACCCATTGCTCTCACTAGAACAATTAGTTGACACTATATCATACCAAACATTAGGAGTAAAACCTGGCATTAATACCCTTTGGATTGAGGTAAATCCTGAAGACGAACGTTGGCAATTAGAACAATATCATTTTAATAATATTGCTCGAAAAACCTTTTATGTAGAAAGAGATATTACCAACCCGTTATTGGATGTAACTTTCGATGGTATTCATATCTTAGATGGCGATATTGTTTCACCAACACCCACCATTATAATGGAACTAAAAGATGAAAATCCGTACATCGCGATAGATGATACTTCAAGCTTTGACCTCTACATTGCCGACCCAGAAGGAAATCAAACGTTACTTTCTTTTAATGGCAACGACCCCGTTATTTTTACTGAAGCTACCCTCCCCGATAACAAAGCACAAGTAGAATATACTCCTACATTTAAAACCGATGGAGTCTATACCTTAAGCGTACAGGGGAAAGATGGTTCGGGAAATAATGCTGGAGACTTTAATTATAATATTTCGTTTGAAGTAATCAATAAATCAACTATTAGCGAGATCATGAATTATCCAAATCCGTTTTCTACCTCAACACGGTTTGTTTTTGTATTGACAGGCTCTAAAATTCCTGATCAATTTAAAATTCAAATATTAACTGTGGCCGGAACTGTTGTTCGAGAAATTACCCAAGACGAATTGGGGCCAATTAATATCGGTCGAAATATTTCCGAATACGCTTGGAACGGAACAGACGAATTTGGCGACCCTTTAGCAAATGGAGTTTATCTATACCGAGTTATTACTAAAATTGACAACCAAGATATTGAACATCGCAGCACGGGTGCTGATGAATATTTCCATAAAGGTTTTGGTAAAATGTATTTGATGAGATAGTCAATCTCCTATCTTTGTGTTCATTCAACCCTGTTGAGCAAACTACAATCCATATTACTAGCAGTGCTGTCGGGCATTTTATTAGGCATTGCGTGGCCCGCAACTGGAAGCTTAACCCCGTTAATTTTTATTGGATTTGTTCCGCTACTTTTTCTCGAACACGAAATTAGTTTAGGTAAAGCAAAAGGCGGAATTCTAAGTTTAAGTTTCCTAGCTTTTTTTGTGTTTAACCTCATTTCTACCTGGTGGATTTATTGTGTAGATGAAGACCTAATTACCAAACTAATATCTATCGGAACACCCGTACTACTGAATCCTTTATTTATGGCAGTTGCTTTTAAATTATTCAGCAACGTAAAGAAAAAAATGGGCGACAAAAGAGGCTATTGGGCGTTTGTATTGTTTTGGTTGGGCTTCGAGTATCTACATCTAAACTGGAGTATTTCTGACCCTTGGTTAACTCTCGGTAATGTTTTCGCAAATCGTCCATCGTGGATTCAATGGTATGAATTTACTGGTATTTTGGGAGGAAGTTTTTGGATATTACTTATCAATTTATTCTTGTTTTTTGTTGTCCGAGAATTTTCAGAAAATAAAAAAATAGCCCCAAAACAAATAACTTGGGCAAGCTTACTCATCTTTATTCCGCTCGTTTTTTCGATTATCACTTACGTGAATTATACCGAAGAAATTAACCCCGTGAATATCACGGTCGTCCAACCCAATATTGACCCTTACAACCTAAAGTTTACAGGCACGGCAAGTGAGCAAATGGATTTATTTTTATCTCTTGCCGAAGAAAAAACAACCGAAAAAACAGATTATGTTCTTGGGCCAGAAACCGCACTCCCCTATTCTATTTGGGTAAGCAGACTTAAAGAGTCTCCCCTGCATCAAGCATTAAAAGAATTTAACTCAACTCACCCCAACACCGATTTAGTTTTGGGAGCTTCGTTAGGAAAAATATTTCACAACAAAAATGAAATTAGCGCAACAGCACGTAAGTTCAGGAAAACAGAAAAATGGTACGACCACTACAATTCTGCAATTCAAGTTGACAAAACCGATAGCGTTCAAGTTTATCATAAATCCAAATTAGTATTAGGAGTCGAAACGATGCCCTTTCCGCAGTTGTTTAGACCATTTCAGGAATTAATTTTCGACCTTGGTGGAACTACTGGAAGTTTAGGTATTCAAGAAGGAAGAACCGTTTTTCAATCTTCCAAATCTGAAATAAAAATTGCTCCAGTTATCTGTTGGGAATCGGTATATGGAGAATTTGTAGGTGAATTTATGCAAAATGGAGCTAACTTAATATCTGTATTAACCAACGATGGTTGGTGGGACAAGTCTCCGGGGTACATTCAGCATTTTCATTACTCTCGATTGCGTGCTATAGAATGCCGCAGAAGCGTAGCACGTTCTGCAAATACCGGTATTTCGTGTTTTATAAATCAACGAGGAGACGTAACTCAAGCAACCGATTGGTGGGTGCCAACGGCAATCAACGAAACGATTAATGCTAATGATAAAATTACTTTTTACGTAAAATATGGAGATTATATAGGGCGGGTTGCTGCTGCATTTTCAGTTTTGTTATTAATTTGGACTTTCGCTAAACGATTTTCTACCGAAAAAGCAAATTGATGAAAAAAGGAATTTTACTTATAAACCTAGGCACTCCCGATAGTCCTTCGGTAAAAGATGTACGGAAATACCTCCGCGCATTTTTAATGGATAAGCGAGTTATCGACTTGCCATTTGTACAACGATGGTTGTTAATCAACCTAATTATTGTCCCGTTGAGAGGTCCAAAATCTGCCAAAATTTACAAACAACTTTGGACTGAAAAAGGATCTCCACTACTCTATTATGGCATAGAGTTAAAAGAAAATCTACAGAAATTATTAGGTGAAAAGCATCATGTAAGCTTTGCTATGCGTTATCAAAAGCCATCCATAAAATCTGCATTTGACGAATTAAAAAAAGCTAATGTTTCTGAAATAAAGGTGATTCCACTTTATCCTCAGTACGCCTCTTCCTCAACCGGTTCTAGTATAGAAAAAGTAATGGATATTGTCAAGAATGATGTCTCCATCCCCCCTCTTTCATTCGTCTCAAGTTTTTACGATTTACCCGAACTAATCAATGCATTTGCCGCAAACGGGAAAAAACATCTTGATGAAGAAAGCTATGACCACATTTTATTTAGCTATCACGGTTTACCCGAAAGACATCTAAAAAACGGAGACCATAGTAATCATTGCTTTGCTTGTGATAATTGTTGCGAATCGTTATCCGAAAAAAACCACCTGTGTTATCGCGCGCAATGTTTTGAGACGACAAAACACATTGTCAAAACTTTAGGGCTGAGCGAATCTGAATACACAATTGCTTTTCAATCGAGATTAGAAACACGTGCTAAAGACCCTTGGATTAAACCTTATTCAGATGTTGTAATCGCTGACTTAGCAAAAAAAGGCGCAAAAAAAGTACTTGTTTTTAGTCCAGCTTTTGTAGCCGATTGCCTCGAAACTATTGTTGAAATTGGCATTGAATATCAAGAAATATTTGAAAACAATGGTGGAGAAAAAATTCAACTAGTCGAAAGCCTTAATGGAAATGCCGATTGGTTACTGCCGTTGTGCAGGTAAAAACATTTATCTAATCGCATTTTGTTTTATTAGAAGTATATCTTTGAAAGATGAGTAAATCGGTTTCTGAAACCAAGATTAGCATCGAACTTAATCCTAAACTTCTAATTGTATTTTTACTACTAGAAGGGGCTGCCGTAATGTTAGTAGAACTTGCAGGGGCAAGAATTATTTCTCCATACTATGGAGCGTCTCTAACAACGTGGGCTTCTGTTTTAGGCGTAACCATGTCGAGCTTAGCCATAGGTTACTTGGTTGGAGGCCGAATAGTTGACAAACATAAAAACCCAGCGGAACTATTACTTCTAATCCTTTTTGGAACTTCATTAGCCTGCCTGCTTATGCCTTATTTTGCTAATAAGTTTATGTTTAAATTCACTGAATGGTCCTTAGAATTAAACATCTTAACGCTCGCTTTTATAATTCTTTCACCGTCTCTGATTCTGTTTGGTACAATTCCGCAAATCATAATTAAAATTTTAGCCGAAAGGGCTGAAGATGCAGGAAAAATAACTGGGTTCTCGTACGCTATTTCTACCATTGGTGGAATAGCTGGAACATTTTTAACCGGTTTTTTTATAATTCCTTCATTCGGAATCACAGTACCTTTAATCTTAACAAGTGCCGTTCTTCTAATTGGACCAATATGGTTTTTAGTCATTAAAACTAAAAAATGGTATGTACTAATATATCTCCCTTTCCTATTTGTGACGCTAAAAAACTATCAAGAAAGTCAAAAATATAAGGTGTCATCAGGTATTAAAGTGCAAGATTATAACGAAGGATTGCTCGGACAAATATTAGTTGCCGACTATCCTTATAATGACCGAAATGGACAGTTTAAATACAACAGAATGCTAATGGTTAATCGAATGCCTGAAACAACAGTTGACCCACAAACCTATGAGGTAATTTTTGGTGAATACATTCATATATTAATGAAAGTTATCGACCCCGTTCCCGATAATGCAGATGTAATGTTACTCGGTCTTGGTGGCGGAAATATGATAAAGCAATTTCAGAAAAGAAATTTTAACACCGATGTTTGCGAGCTCGACCAACGAATTGCAGATGCTGCTTTCGATTACTTTGGAGTAAAAAATGACTTCGATTTAGAAATTGACGATGCAAGGCATTTTTTAAGAACTAACAAAAAGAAATACGATTTAATTGTATTCGATGTTTTTAAAGGCGAAAACCCTCCTGCGTATCTACTATCAAAGGAAAATTTCGAGCATGTTAAAACATTGCTCAAGCCTCAAGGGATGATTGCCTTAAATTTTAATGGATTTCTTTCAGGTGATGTTGGTAAAAGCGGTAGATCCGTTATTAAAACGATTATTAATAGTGGCTTTAACCTTCGTCTATTTGCTTCTAAAGGCAAAGAAAATGAACGAAACTCAATTATCGCGGCATCACTACATGAATTGGATTATGCCCCATATCAAAACGGAAGAGTGTTTTCGGAATTATACGATGGGCAATTAATTAGCGACATTAGAGATTATGAAATTCCAGTAGCGACAATCGACACTGCAGATGCTCTGGTACTGGTTGACGACCTACCCATTTTAGATATTCTTAATCAAGAAGCTGCGGCAAATTGGAGATACTACTACAACAGATACTATACTAACAACTTTGTAAATCAAGGTATTCCCATGTTTAAATAGAATCGGCATGATTTTTCCTGCCACTCCCAATATCATGCGATTTTTTACGATAGCCCTTTTACTAGTCTTTATTGCTTGTTCAAGTAGCAAAGATGTATCCGAACCAAAGGTAAAAACCACTCAGCAATGGGTTGATGAAGGGTATACTTCTGCAACGATAAAAGATTTTTCTTCACTCGATGGCTGCACGTATTTAGTTGTAACTGAAAAAGGTACTAAGTTGATGCCATCGAATCTAGCAAAGGAATTTCAGAAAGATAGATTAGCTGTTTGGATAAAATACCACCCTTCTAAATCTTCAATGAATATCTGTATGAAAGGAATATCGGTAACCGTTGATGATATTCAGCTGCGAGAGCTATGAGTTATTCTTTCCCAAAATCGGAAAAAGAACTACGGGCAGTAAAAGTGAACATCCAACTATGATTGCACTCATTTTTAGTCCCAAATATGGGATAGCATAAAACCCAAAGAAAAACGTAGATACAATTCCTCCAATAGTTGAAGTAAAATAAACCGTACCTGCATTGCTTCCAATTTTCTTTACGTCTTTAGAAATTAAACGAACTACAATTGGACTTACCATGCCAAATCCCATTAATTGTGGCATTAAGAAAAAGATACATGAAACAATTATTCCTGTTTTCAAACCCATATCAATTGACAAAATTAATTTAGAAGTAACTGGCATTAGCAAAACCAATAATGCTGAAACGGCTACAATTGTATAGAGTGTTTTTTGGTTCGGCTGTTTTTTCGAAATTACTCCTCCAGAGTAGTACCCAATTGCCAAACCTCCAAGTGTTATTGCAAGTACAGATGCCCATACATAAAGCGAAGTTCCATAATATGGAGCGATCATTTTTGCTCCTATTAATTCTACTGCCATTAACGCGCCTCCTTCAATAATAAGGGTGAAAAATAAAAACCAATTAGGGGCTTGCTTATTAAACATTAGCGTTTGTTACTTTTGAACGCAACAAATATAATATTTCCACTAAACGTTGAGAAAGTTATTTAAATACAATTCAGTAAACCCTAATGATTTTTTAGAAAAGCTAATTGCATCTAGCACTTCTGAAAAACACTTCACGCTACTTTGTTCTGGGGGAAATGTTGCAAATCGGGTGGTGAAAAATGAGTATGAATGGGTGGCTTCTATCGGAGCTATTAAAACTATTTCTCCTCAAAAAAATTCCTTTAGTGAGTTAAAATCATTTGTTGACGAAGCTAATGACTGGCTATTTGGTTATCTATCTTATGATTTAAAAAATGAGCTCGAATTGCTATCATCAAAAAATGATGACGGGTTAGAATTTCCCGAGATGGAATTCGTGCAGCCTGAAATTGTACTCATAAAGAACAATAAAGTCATAGAATGCCACTATATTTCTAGCGTTGATATTAAATCTAAACTACATGACATTGAGAATACAACGGTTTCAGAGTCCGAAACCGTTGTTAATTTTCAATCCAAAATTTCGAAGAATAAATATATTGACGATGTAGAACAACTGCTACACCATATTAGGCTAGGCAACGTTTATGAGATAAACTATTGTCAAGAGTTTTTCGCTACACCTGCCTCCTTTAATCCACAGACTACTTACCTAGAAATACTCAATAAATTTCCAACACCATTTTCGTGTTTCGTAAAAAATAGTTCACATTATATACTTTCCGCAAGCCCTGAACGATTTTTAAAAAAAGAAGGAAACAAGCTGTTTTCACAACCCATAAAAGGCACTATTCATCGCGGAGAAACAGAAGTAGAAGATAATCGACTAGCTGCCGAATTACTAGCTAATGACAAAGAGCGGAGCGAAAACGTAATGATTGTAGATTTGGTTAGAAACGATTTATCTAAAGTCGCCACAACCGGTAGTGTAAATGTTGAAGAACTTTTTGGGATTTATAGTTACCAAACTGTACATCAAATGATTTCTACCGTAAGTGCAGAAATTGATAAAAAATGTCATCCCGTTGATGCGATAGAGTCTTGTTTCCCGATGGGTTCGATGACTGGAGCGCCCAAAGTTAAAGCCATGCAATTAATCGAAGAATTTGAACAAACAAAACGAGGTGTGTATTCTGGTGCTGTTGGTTATTTCAGTCCAAATGGAAATTTCGATTTCAATGTAATTATCCGCACGTTGCTATACAATGATGATAACAATTACTTGTCATTAATGGCTGGTAGTGCAATTACCAGTCAATCAAACCCCCACAAAGAATACGAAGAATCTTTGTTAAAAGCCCAAGCATTTTTCGACCTTGTCGGAGCACCTAAAGCAAAAATAAATGCTTAAAAAAATTGAAAAATATATTCGTGAAAACAATCTTTTTGAAGGTGGGGATAAAATATTGTTAGCGGTAAGTGGCGGAATAGATTCAACAATACTAGCTCATCTTTTCAAAACATTGGGTGTTAATTTCGACATCGCTCATTGTAATTTTGGCTTACGCGAAATTGATGCTGATAGAGACCAAGCTTTTGTTGAATCTCTAGCAAAAAATTTAGCCGTTAAGTGTTTTGTTAAACATTTCGAAACAGAAAAGTATGTTCAAAAACATAAGGTTTCAACTCAAATGGCAGCACGAGAACTAAGATATTCTTGGTTCAACGAGTTAATTAGCACTGGTAAATATAACTCTGTGGCGGTAGGCACTCACCTCAACGATGCTATAGAAACATTTATTTTAAACGCTGCTAAGGGCACAGGAATTATGGGGATAAGAGGTATTCAACCGAAAAATGGAACAATTGTTCGCCCATTGCTTTTTGCGACAAAACAACAAATTTCAGAATACGTAAAAGATCAAAACATTGACTTTCGTGAAGATAAAAGCAACAAATCGACTAAATATTTACGCAACAAAATTAGACATCAAATTATCCCTATTTTACAAGAGATAAATCCTTCTCTCGAATTAACATTTGAGCAAAATTTTGCAAACCTTAGTTTTGTTGAGCAAGTTTATTTCGAACAAATAGAGTCTTTGAAAAAAGAGTTAATTTCTACTAAAAATAATATTGAAATTGTTGATTTCGACAAGCTAAAACAACTTAATAAGCCAGCCCATTATCTATTCGAATTCGTTCGTTCGTATGGGTTTACGTTTAGCGATTGTGAAGATATTATTCAGGTAAATACATCTGGTAAGCAATTTTTTACGGCAAGTTATCAATTGGTAGTTGACAGAGAAAATATACTCATTCAACACAAAAATGAGGTAGAAAAAACATCCGTAATAATTGAAGAGGACCAACAAAAACCAGAACATCCTGTTGTCTTAGAATTTACTCGTATTCCACTTCCTGACAGTTTAATTGTTTCAGAAAATATTGCACTGCTAGATGCCAATAAAATTAAATTTCCACTAGAGCTACGACAATGGAAACAAGGCGATGCTTTTTATCCCTTAGGTATGGATAAAAGGAAGAGATTGAGTGATTTTTTCATAGATAATAAGCTTTCGATGCTTGAAAAAAAGAACGTGTACGTACTTACTTCAAACCATGAAATAATTTGGGTAATTGGCTACCGAATTGATAACCGATATAAAATTACAGCAGCTACTACAAGTGTGTTGCGAATAAATACCACCAAATAATTGCAACTTTTAGAGCGCACACACGTATTTTAATCCATCAGCAATTTATTATCTAACCTTTTAAATTTAACGCACCATGGAGCCAGGAGTCGTATCACCCATAGTAGTAGAAAAAGAATCAATATCTGAATTTCACTTTCCGAAAACAGAAGTGTTATCTAATGCTGACGAAAAAAAGATTCGTAGTTTGGCCATGCAAAGAGCAGTGAAACTTGGTAATAACCAAAAAAGGAAAGTCAAAATTATTTTTGAAGATGACCAAAGCATAAAAAAGGTAGAAACAACCGTTTGGGCTATAACCGAAAAAAATGTTCTACTTAAAAGAGGAGTTGCAATTCCAATTAATAGAATTCATCAAGTTAGCGCCTATTAATTTTAACGTTCTGTTATTCAATAATTTGTCAATTATTCTATCTTAGTCCAAATTTTGTAAATGGATAGCAAACTACGTAACGACTCCGAACGTTTCTACATCTTACTTTCGGGACTTTTTATTGCTGCGTTAGTTGTTTGTAACCTTATTGCAAATAAATTTATTGAAGTAGATTTAGGATTTAGAACCTTTACTATTTCTGCTGGGGTTCTGCCTTACCCTATCACCTTTTTAATTACCGATTTACTCTCCGAAATTTACGGAAAAAAGAGAACTAACCGAGTTGTTGTTTCTGGATTTATCGCCTCAGCATTTGTACTGGGGGTACTGTGGCTGGGAATGCAATTCGATTCTATAGAAGGGTCTCCAGTTAGCGGCTGTGAGTATGCTAAAGTATTTGGGAATTCGTGGCGAGTAGTTATGGCCTCTATGGTTGCCTATTTAGCTGCCCAATTGGTTGATGTTAAAGTATATCACTTTTGGAAAGAACTTACCAAAGGGAAACACCTTTGGTTAAGAAATAATGGCTCAACCATTTTTTCACAGCTAATTGATACGTCTTTAGTAGTTGGAGTTCTTTTTATGGGGGCAAATACCTTCGGATGGGAGGCAGATACCGTTATTGTAATTGATGAATGCGGGCAAGAAGTAAAAGATTCTTCGCTACCTCTAAGCACCATCGGTGGCTATATTCTCGATGGCTGGTTATTCAAATCACTGTGCGCCTTGGTCGACACCCCTCTCATCTATCTTTCTACACATTGGCTGCGTAAACACTTTGGCTTGAAATTTGGTGAAGAAATTCCTGATTAATTTCAATAATTACTAAATTAGGAATCCAATAATTTGAAATCTAAAAAACATCCTATTTCTTAATTTAAAGCTACTTTTGGAGCTGTACTTCAAAAATAAACGCGAATAACAATGCTAAAAAAACTACAATCATCTCTTCTTGCAATCATACTTGTTTTAAGTGCAAGTATTTCGTATTCACAAATTTACGAACCAGTAAAATGGACATTTGATTCGAAAAGTATTGACGGAAATAAATTCGAACTTTCGTTTCATGCCACAATCGACAAACATTGGCACATGTATTCTCAGTTTTTACCAAATGATGATGGTCCTATCGCCACTACTTTTAATTATGATGATGGCAATGGGTATGTATTAGAAAACGGAGTAACGGAGCCAAAACCAATTACGGAATTCGACCCGAATTTTGATATGAAACTAAACTACTTCGAAAACGAAGTAACGTTTAAACAAATAGTAACTCTATCAGAAGAATCAGCAACAGTAAAAGGATATTTAAACTTCATGGTTTGCGATGCTTCCAAATGTTTACCTCCTACTGATATTGATTTCGAATTTAAATTAAGCCAGTCAAACAAGGGTGAAGTCAGATTAAAAGAGGTGAAAAGCAGCGAAACCCCAGCGTCAGTTGAAACGCCTAATAACGAATCTCAAATTTTTGACCCAGTAAGTTGGACATATGAAACAAAAGACATTGGGAACAATGAATATGAGCTTATTTTTAAAGTAAAAATTGAAGAAGGATGGCACGTCTATTCACAACATTTAACTGGAGATGGTCCGGTACCAACAGAATTTATATTTGAAGAAAATACAACTGGCTATGAACTTATCGGTAAAGTAGCAGAAAGCGAAAACGTACACAATGAATACGATCCAAATTTCGACATGGAATTGTCGTTTTTTTCTACAGAAGCAACATTTACACAAAAAGTAAAACTAACCGAATCTGGTGCAAAAATAAAGGGAGAGTTAGTTTACATGACCTGCGATGACACTAAATGCTTACCTCCGGAGTATATTGAATTTGAGTTTTCTGTCGGAGAAAATGTAGTAGCCGAAATCTCTTCTACTGATACTGACATCGAAGAATCAGATTCTAGTTCTGATAGGTCTTTAGTTACGCTGTTTTTTCTTGCGTTTTTGGGTGGTTTTGCGGCTTTGTTGACTCCTTGTGTGTTCCCTATGATTCCTATGACAGTAAGTTTTTTCACCAAGCAAAGTAAAACCAAAGCAGCAGGCATTAGAAATGCCATTTTTTATGGCATTTCTATCATTGTAATATACGTGGGACTTGGTTTGTCCGTTTCCGCAATTTTTGGCCCCGATGCCTTAAATGCCCTATCAACCAATATATATTTCAATATCTTCTTTTTTGTTATGCTCGTAGTGTTTGCCATATCCTTTATGGGTGCATTCGAAATAACATTACCCGCTTCATGGGTAAACAAAGCCGACAGTGCATCAGACAAAGGTGGTTTTATTGGAATTTTCTTTATGGCTGCTACGCTTGCCTTGGTTTCCTTTTCATGTACTGGACCGATTGTCGGAACTCTATTATTCGAAGCAGCAACTATAGGATTTATGGGGCCTGCAATTGGCATGCTTGGTTTTTCTCTTGCTCTTGCTCTTCCTTTTGGTTTATTTGCCGCTTTTCCGGGTTGGTTAAACTCGTTGCCTCAATCGGGAGGTTGGTTAAATACCGTAAAAGTTTTCTTAGGATTTTTAGAGCTAGCATTTGCATTCAAATTTCTTTCAAATGCTGACTTAGTAGTTCAAGCTCACTTGCTCGAACGAGAATTATTTTTGGCAATCTGGATCGGTATTTTTGCCGTGTTGGCACTCTATCTTTTTGGCAAAATAAAAATGCCTCATGATAGTCCAATAGAATCTCTATCTGTTGGCAGAGTGCTATTAGGAATTACAACCCTAATTTTTGTTGTCTACTTAATCCCTGGTTTATGGGGAGCTCCACTTAAATTAATTAGCGGTTTCCCTCCTGCAACACATTATAGTGAGTCTCCGTTTGGAGTGGGTAATTCACAAGGTGGTGGCGCATCGAAAGAACATGTAAAGGGTGCCCACCTTGGAGTTCACAACTTATCGCTATTTCACGATTTAGAACAAGGATTAGCCTATGCAAAAAAAGTAGGAAAGCCTGCAATATTAGATTTTACAGGTCATGCCTGCGTAAATTGTCGTAAAATGGAACAAGACGTTTGGGGAGAGCCTGGCGTTATAGAAATCTTAAGAAATAATGTCGTAATGATTTCTTTATATGTTGACGAAGACATTGATTTACCTCAAGAAGAGCAAATAGAAGTTACTATCGGCACAAGGACCAAAACACTAAGAACTACAGGGAACAAATGGAGTTATTATCAGGCAAGCCACTATAATATAAATGCCCAACCGTACTACAGAATGATTGGGCCAAATGGTGAAGATTTAGCAAACGGATCAGCAGACTATCGAAATCACGGAAATGTTGCTACCTTCAAAGCTTGGCTTGAAAAAGGATTATCACTCTACGAAAAAGCAAAGTAAATTCTACCAAATAAAGCTAAATCCCTATATTTGATCTCAGATGAGTATAGATAATATTAGACATCATTTTACTGAGGCGAATAAGGTTCTTGAAGAGTTTATTTCGCAAGATAAGAATTTTAAAGTATCTACACCGCAGGTAATTTCATGCTTGCTGCGTTGCTAAACGACCATAAAATTATTGCCTGTGGCAATGGTGGCTCGATGAGTGATTCCATGCACTTTGCTGAAGAATTTACTGGGCGTTTTCGAGCGAAACGGGACCCCTTACCAGCCATCGCGATTTCAGACCCCGCTTATATTACCTGCACCGCCAACGATTTTGGTTACGGTAAAATATTTTCTCGTTTCGTACAAGCCCATGGTCGACCCGATGATATTTTACTAGCCATCAGCACTAGTGGCAATTCTAAAAATGTGGTGAATGCAGCCAAAATGGCTCAAAAAAAGGGGATGGTGGTAATTGGACTAACTGGTAAAGATGGTGGAGAATTAGCCCAGCATTGTAACGTTGAAATTAGAGCCCCACACAGCGAATATGCAGATAGGGTTCAAGAAATACACATCAAGGTCATTCATTCCTTAATCGACTTTGTAGAAATCAACCTATAATGCTTGTTAAAACATTTGGCAGTGCAGTTTATGGGGTAAGTGCCACGACCATAACAGTTGAGGTAAATATTGGTAAAGGCATCAAGTTTTTTCTTGTCGGCTTGCCCGACAACGCAGTAAAAGAAAGCCAACAACGAATTGATGCCGCGCTAAAAAACAACGGCTACAAAATTCCAGGAAAAGGAATAACCATAAACATGGCTCCTGCCGATATTCGCAAAGAAGGATCTGCATACGACCTCACCATTGCCATAGGAATTTTAGCTGCTTCCGAACAAATTAAATCTGAAAAAGTTGGTGACTATGTAATCATGGGAGAGCTTTCGCTTGACGGAGGATTGCAACCATTAAAAGGGATCTTACCCATTGCGATCAAAGCGCGAGAAGATGGATTTAAAGGGATTATTCTTCCCAAAGAAAATGCCAAAGAAGCAGCCATTGTCGGAGATTTAGATGTTTTCGGAGTTGACAATATAAAAGAGGTAATCGATTTTTTTGATGACAAAATTAAATTAGAGAAAACTACTGTAGATACCCGAAAAGAATTTTATGAAAAACTAAGTGGCAGCCCTATCGATTTTTCGGATGTAAAAGGGCAAGAAAACATTAAACGAGCGCTTGAAATTGCTGCTGCAGGAGGACACAATGCCATTATGGTTGGACCACCCGGAGCAGGAAAAACAATGTTGGCCAAAAGGCTTCCTACAATTTTGCCCCCTTTAAATTTACACGAGGCTCTCGAAACTACTAAGATTCACTCCGTTTCGGGAAAGATGGAAAAAGGTGCTGGACTAATTACTTTACGTCCGTTTCGTAGTCCTCATCACACTATTAGCGATGTTGCTTTAGTTGGCGGAGGGAGCTTTCCACAGCCTGGAGAAATTTCTTTAGCACATAACGGAGTTCTATTTTTAGACGAGTTACCAGAGTATAAAAGATCCGTTTTAGAAGTGATGAGGCAGCCCCTCGAAGATAGATGTGTTACTATTTCGAGGGCTAAATTTACAGTAGAATATCCTGCCAGTTTTATGTTAATCTCATCAATGAATCCATGCCCTTGCGGGTATTATAATCATCCAGAAAAAGATTGCGTATGCGCCCCAGGAGTAGTACAAAATTATTTGAATAAAATATCTGGTCCGCTGTTGGATAGAATTGATATCCACATTGAGGTAATACCAGTGAAATTTGATGAGCTAAGTTCAGAAACGATTGAAGAAAATAGCGAAATCGTCCGGGAAAGAGTTATTAAAGCAAGAAATATTCAAGAAAAAAGATTCGATTCAACTAAAGAAGTGCATTGTAATGCACAAATGGAGTCGAAACAGTTAAGAGAAGTGTGTAGAATCTCACCCGAAGGCACAGCTCTACTCAAAACTGCAATGGATAAGCTAGGGTTATCAGCCAGAGCCTACGATAGAATTCTAAAAGTATCGAGGACCATTGCTGATTTAGAAAATAGTACTAATATTGAAACTAATCACTTAGCTGAAGCTATCCAATACAGAAGTTTGGATAGAGAAAGTTGGGCTGGGTGATTAAACTATTCTCAATTTTCTTTTTAGTGAACTGATAAAAATATATTGAGCTTGAAAAAGTTTTTAAACTTTCCTTTTTTATTTCTCGCACTAATAATGGCGACTGTTTTTTGTTGCTCAACCAAGGTACTTGACCCCAATTTAATTCCTAAAACGCTTTATCTAAGTTTCATTTTAACGGTTGGTCTGTTGGTGTTTCTATTCAATAGAACTTATCATAAAATTCACCTTTTAATTGTTATCTACTTTGTTTATGTTCTTTATTCCGTTTCATCGTTGGTAATCAGTGGGAATACTAGTGACGGAATTATTGAACTCAGTAAAGATGTCTCGTTTCTTTTGTTACTTCATTTACTATTCAACTTGTACTTCAATAAAATTTGTTTGTTCTTCTCTCATTTGTGGTCGGTCCTAATTGTTATCGGTTCGGTTGTCTTGCTTTATGGTGTTTACCAATACATTCAACTAGCATCTAATTTCGAAGTAAACCATGTCCTCACCTATCAGGTAAATTCATTTCTTGGCCACCGTAATTTATTCGCTCAATTTATCTTATTGACTTTGTTTTTATGTTTGGCGTTACGAATCGATACCGGCTTGAATAAGCTTTCAAGGTTGTCATTTATCCCCTTTTCGATAGTTGCGATTGCAATGATTTTCATTCTTCAAGTCAGAGCTGTGTGGTTATCTTTTATTGTGGGAGGGCTGACAACCATTATTTTTCTTGTATTCTTCTCCAAAAGCTCTCTAGATAAAAGAAGCAGAATAAAAATAATTATCCTTGCCACTGTCGCTATGCTCGCTGGGGGAGCCGTCTATTATTTTACTGGAAATCTACCTTCCCTTTTGACTCACATCCACTCAGTTGTAGACTTCAAACAAGGAGGGGTAAATGATAGGTTGGAATTATGGAAAAACAGTGTAACGCTATTTACAGAAAACCCTTGGTTTGGATCTGGACTTTCTTCTTGGAAAGTTGAAGTTTTAAACTTAGGTGTGGGAGATTCTCTAGCAAGAAATTCGACAACTTTCTTTCAAAGGGCACATAACGATTTTTTACAAATTATGGTAGAAAGAGGACTCTTAGGGCTTTTTGCTATTCTTAGCTTTCTTGGATGCGCAGCTTGGTTATATCTTTCTCAAATAATTCGTTCTAGTAAAAAAGAAAAACTGCTCCTAATCGTATTATTTGGAGGGTTCGTCTCCTATCTGTGTGTGTCTTTATTTAGTTTCCCAAATGAACGTGTTGAGGTAAAACTTTTATCAATTTTCCTCATTTTACCAACAATGATAAATGACAAAATCCGAACATATAACTTTAAATTATTATGGAAACCGGTTACTTTATTTATCTCAGTTCTAACTCTACTTGTCTTTACAAATAGGTTTTATTCCGAAACAATCTTAAAAAAGGCAATGCAATTCCGAGACCAGTCGAATTCAGAACTGTCAATCGAATTATTTAAAAAAGCCAAATCCCACAATCTTGTTTTCGATCCACATAGTACTCCAATAGACTGGTATATAGGAATCGAGTACATTAATCAAAATAATTTAGATTCTGCTTACGTTTATTTTTCTAAATCGTATGCTCATAACCCCTATCACATACATGTGCTTAATAACTTGGCGTCTATAGAAAGTACAAGAAGTAATTTTGAAAAATCAAAAAAGCTACTATCCTCATCCGTTCGAATCAACCCGTATTTTGAGAAAACATGGCTCAACCTCAGCATTCTCTATTACAACGAGGGGAATCTTGATTCTAATATCCATTGTTTTATGAAATTTTGGGAGCTAAGCAACGATGCCTCTTTTTACACGAAACACAGAGAAAGGTTTTGTAATGCTTTTATTGACAATCTTGTCCAAAATGAACCTAACGAACAACTTAGAAATGAGCTAATCCATATTAAATTTAATAAAGCGTGGCAAATCAAAATTTTTAACAAAGCTGTTTTCGAAAAAAGGACTTTTAAAAGTCAAGTTATGCTTGACGCTCGGTATGCTTTAAACCTAAATGAAAAATAATACCTACTTTTGTTAAAACGTAAGAGATGAGAACATTAAGTCTAATATTGATGACAATTTTTGTCGTTAACAGTATTTTCGGGCAAAGCTTAGTAGGAGTGAACCCTAGCAACGCTGAGCAAGGGCAAATATTATCTTTAGAATTTACCGGAACAAACACCCTATTTACTCAGGGGACTTCTACTACTTTCTGGTTATCGCAGGGAACCTCTACCGTAATTAATCCAGACAACTGTTCTATCATCAATGACAGCATTGTTAATTGCAATTTTACGTTTACTGGACACCATAATATTGGGCTTTACGATGCTAATGTAAATAGCCTAAATACTCTCGTATTACAAAATGGTTTTACGCTAAATTCCTTTTCAAATCCACCGAGTTTATCTGATATTTTACCCGATTCAGCACTATTAGGCGATACATTAATGATGATATTATCTGGTATTAATACGCAGTTCGGGCAAGGCACATCTACTGTTCCTGTTTGGTTTACTCAAGGCACTAGCACTTTGTTTTACCCAAATTCCACAACAATAACCGATGATTACACTATAGATTACAACCTCATTGTTCCATCGAATATTGATACTGGTTGGGTAGACACTTATGTAAATAGTTTTATGGATGGCTTTTTAAATCTGGCCAATGCTCTTAATATTTACGGAGGGGAAATAGGAGGTCAAATTACTCAAGGTCCCAACAAAACTGATGATACTCCACTTGCTAATGTAGATGTTTATTTGCTCGACATCGACAATAATATATTACTTACATCAACTACCGATTTAGACGGTATGTTTCTTTTTTCTAAGCTTGCGAAGGGAACTTACAAGATATCAGTAGACGTAGTTGACCTGAATACAACAAACTTGCCTACGTATACCATTTCTGGATCTAACTATAATTTTAATGAAGAATGGCTATCATTAAATGGTCAAGATTTGGAAGTAGCATCTGGCATCTACCACGGTGCTTCGTCATCATTCGCATCGTATGTTTTTCCCAATCCGGCAAGCAAAAGTTTTAATTTGTTCTACGATAATGTAACTAATCAAAATAAAAAGATCCTTGTGGTTAAAGATGTCAGTGGGCGAAAAGTGAGTACGCAAACTACCACTATGCAATTGGGAATCAATACGGTTGTTTTAAATTTGGAACAGCCTACGGGAATTTACTTTTTAGAAGTGTGGGGAAATAATAAGCTTGAGCACTCGTTTAAAATAGTAAAACAATAGTAGATTTATTAACGCTTTTTCTCTTGGTTCATAGACTTGACCATCTGCTGAGCACTTTCTTTTAAAAAATTGTAATCGTATGTGTATTCAGGAAAATCTGCTTGAATTATCTTTTCAAAAGTTCTAATCTCCTCTTCATATTTTTTGATAAAGCTAGCTATGTAACTCTCCGCTGCTACTTCTTTACAGAACTTAAGATAAAGCAATCTAAACTCTTCATTTTCTAGGTGCTGATGAATATATAAATCGTCAATTAAATTGTTGCCCTTCGGTAAATCGAAAATTAACCCTACGTTGTTTCTTTTAGAAACTCCACCTGAACCAATACCATCGTATCCAATAGGCTCTAACAAACTTGTTTCTGAGTTAAAATACCAACGCATATTGTGCCATCTAACCGAATGATAGGCTTTATTTAAATCGACAACAGCCAAAAACTTCGCAAGTTTTCGCAAATCAAAAATAGAATCTATGGGCAAACTTGCAGATGTATAGGCGTTAACAAGTCGTGAGGCTGTTTTTAACTGAATAGAATCAAGCTTTTTGAACGGTTGATATATTTTAATATCGCATTGTTCTATCAATAAGTTCTCACTATTGGTTGACTTAACTCCTTCAAAAAAAAGAGTTTCATCGTATTTAAGAATAGCACCGCTACCGATATCATACCTTGCTAATAAAGATTTAGACAGATGCTCTTCAACGGTATGAATTCCCATGTTAATCTCGTTAATACTTACATTACAAAAACTATAACTGGTCGTCAAAATTCCCTCCTCTTCTAACATTTTATGGTACACCCATTCGTGCAAAAAATATCTCATCTCAGGCGATTGGACAGAAAATCGACTCATGTCCTGATAAATAGCGTGTTTAGATTTTACGCGAAACGAAAATTTATCTCCAGCAACGTGGTCAGTCCAATCTCCTTTTAATCTAATTTTTATCGGCTTTTGATTCAAATATGCCTTCTGGTATTGTTTTAAATCTTTAGTAATTAATTTCTGGTTAATAGCTATTGCTCTATTTTTTCGAATATTATCTAAAACACCTGGGTGCATTAAAAAATGAAGTGTTTCTAATCCATTTTTTTTAGGCTCTCCGTTACTTATTTCGAAATCATCAAAATAAGCAGGTTCTTCATACGGATTCCAGCAGAAAATATTAATTGAAGATTGATTATAAATAGGAACGCGAAACGAAATAGTATGCTTTTCCCAATCGCTTTCGTTAGACTCAATCTCTTTTCTAATGTATATCTCCTTCCCGCTAACAATTAAAATTGCTTTTCCTTTAAGGTACACCGAAACCAAATACTTTTCACCCAAATTAGGCTGCTTGAGAACATATCCGAACCCATAAGGTTTGCCCTCGTTTAATTTCAAGGAAAATACTCCTGAGTATGCTTCTTCCGCTGTTATGTTCTGCCCTCCACTCAAGGTATCATCCCCGCATATTATGTCTCCTCCGGCAACTGTTTCTGCATCACAAAAAACAATTGTTTCTCGATTTTCGCAGGAAATTAGTCCTAAAATTGCTATAACAGCTAAAACTCTATTCATAGATAAATACGATGAGGCAAAATAACAACAAAAACTAACGTAGTAGTTTCTGCAATTATTTGATGCTTTCTGCTTTACACCAAGTCGATTATTCCTTATTTTCGTTCCCCACGAATTTGATTCAATTAACACCATGATTAAAGGCAAAAAAGTTGTTGTTGTAATGCCCGCCTATAATGCCGCATTAACATTAGAAAAAACCTATAAAGAAATTGATTTCGACATTGTTGACGATGTTGTGCTTGTTGATGACAATAGCCCCGACAATACAGTTGAAGTGGCAAAAAATCTGGGGATTAAGCATATTATTAAGCACGACCAAAACAAAGGTTATGGAGGAAACCAAAAATCATGTTATAACAAAGCGTTAGAAATTGGAGCAGATATTGTGATTATGGTTCATCCCGATTATCAATATACCCCGTTGTTAATTCCCTCGATTACACACATCATGGCAAACGATTTATATCCTGTAGTGCTGTGTTCTCGAATACTTGGAAAAGGGGCGCTAAAGGGCGGTATGCCGATGTACAAATACATCGCCAATCGATTTTTAACGTTAATTCAAAACATACTTATCGGTCAAAAACTATCCGAATACCATACTGGCTACCGCGCATTTTCGAAAGAAGTTTTACTGTCGATTGACTACATGGCAAACTCTGATGATTTTGTTTTCGATAATCAAATGCTCTCCCAAATTTTCTATGCGGGATTCGAAATTGGAGAAATTACATGCCCGACAAAGTACTTTGAAGAAGCTTCTTCTATCAACTTTTCTCGGAGCTCTACCTATGGAATAGGTGTTTTAATCACATCTTTGAAACATTTTTTGCAAAGAATGGGAATTGCCAAATTTAGAATTTACGAAAAACCAAAAAAGTAGCAACTAAGCATAAAACGAGGTAATTAATTTAGTTATTAAGGCAATTTCTTTATCTGTTAGTTCAAAAAACAAAGGCAACCTTAAAAGAGTATTAGAGTAGTAATCTGAATTTATTAATTCCTTGCCCTTGTACGAATTTGCAAAATATGGGCTTTTGTACAGAGATAGATAATGAAAAACGGCACTTACACCATTGGTTTTTAAGTGTTCTATCAGTTTTGATCTTTCCTCTAAAGAAGAGCATAAAATATAGAACATGTGTGCATTATTCGTAGAATCTTTAGAGATAAGTGGCAGTTTTATTTTACCTGCTTTTTCAAGGTTAGATAGCCCCTCAAAATATAAATTCCAGATGTGTTTCCGTTGAGTTTGAATATCCGTTAGGTTTTCTAACTGAGCATAAAGAAACGCAGCAATTAGCTCTGATGGGAGAAATGATGACCCAATATCAACCCAGCCGTATTTGTCAATTTCGCCTCTAAAAAATGCCGCACGGTTCGTTCCTTTTTCCCAAATTATTTCGGCACGGTTAATAAGATTATTATCGTTTACAACTAGCAAACCGCCTTCACCTGAACTTATATTTTTGGTCTCGTGAAAAGAAAATGTTGCCAAGTCACCAAAGCTACCTAAAGGCTGGCCTTTATAAAAAGAGTCTATCGCTTGGGCTGCATCTTCTACTAACTTAATATTGTGGTTTTTAACGATAGAGACAATAGCATCCATATTACATGCTACTCCAGCATAATGAGCAATTACAATGGCTTTCGTTTTTGACGTTATCAATGCCTCTAATTTGTCTTCGTCTATGTTTGGGTGATTGGCTTTACTGTCGGCAAACACAATTTTAGCACCCCTTAACGCAAATGCATTTGCCGTAGAAACAAAGGTATAAGAAGGCATAATTACTTCGTCTCCTTGTTCAATGTTTAGCAACAGAGCTGCCATTTCTAACGCATCAGTACACGATGTTGTTAAAAGAGTCTTTTTAAACCCGTATTGCTTTTCGAAAAAATCTTGACACCTCTTTGTGTACTCACCATTCCCCGACAACCTACCTTGTTTAATCGCATCATCTATATAGTTAAGCTCTTTTCCTGTAAAATATGGTTTGTTAAATCGTATCATCTTCTAAAACTCTGTCTTTAATTTCTTTCGCAGGAATGCCTCCATAAATTTTAAACTCTGGAATATTTTTATTTACTACAGAACCCCCAGCGACAATAGCACCGTTACCAATAGTAACCCCTTGTAAAATTGTACTATTGGCTCCTATCCAAACATTGTCACCTATTACAATTTTTGCAGAAACGTCTGGCAAATCAATTTTCATGTGATCATGCCCTGCGGCTAAAAACTTAACTGATGGGCCCAACCTTATATTATTTCCTAATTCAATTATCGCTTCTTTATTATAAAATGAAGGGTAAAATTCACATCCTCTGTTGACAGATACGTCATTTCCTATTTTTACTTTACTAGGGTACCTAAAATACACATTAGTATCGATAAAAACACGTTTACCCATCTTTTTAAGTGCCAATTTAAAAACGATTAATCGAACCAACGGAGGTGACAAATTAAGTAGAATATGTGCCAAATTAATTAAATACGAATAGTTTAAAAATAACATTCGCATTATGTTTTTTTTCTTAGACATTGTAAATAACGATTCCTAATATTATTAATATTGATCCTAATATTTGGTGTTTACTCAATTCTTCTTTTAATAAAACTCGCCCACCAAGTAATACAAAAACTATAGTTATAGATGTCGCCATATAAACCACATCTATGCTCAGCCCAATAAGGGATTTATAACTAAAAAATGGAACTAAGATAAACGAAATCAGTGTTAACAGCAAAAAAAGATGTTTTTTGGTGTTATGATAATGCCTATACAACAACTGGCCAGTTGTTGTAAATACCAGTGCACAAAGCAGGTATAGATAGTGCTCACCCATTTTTTGACTCTTCTTTTTTTACTTCGAAAACAAATAGTCCGACTACGATTAGAACAACGCCTGCAATTTTAGTTATTGAGAGCTCTGTATCTCCTTTAAAATATGCAATTAGAAATATTAATGGGAAAAAACTAGCCGTTAGTGGGTAGCTTTTAGTAACGTCAAATTTTTTATGAATCCAACCCCAAATACCAAATTTCAAAATATTTATGCAAAATACTAGTGCGATTACACCTAAAACAAACAGACTTAACTTATCATTTTGGTGGGCTGTATAATCTAATAATAACGAAGAAAATATGGTGATTAAGACGGTAGAAAAAACAAGTAGATGCTTCATAGTTCCTATTTCCAAATTTCTAGCTCTAGGTTATATGACTCCGCTAATCTACTGTTTATTGGTTCGAAATGTTTTCTCAGACATTCCCGAACCTCTTCGAGTTCACCAATCGAAGTGCTTTGCTCTGTTGCGTTTGCTTTTTTACGAAAATTTGGAGGGCAATAACTACCGCTAACTCCTAATTCAGAATAGATTTTTTGTAAGTACTTAATGTCGGAAGTCAGCTTTTCGAAAAAGACAATTTTCAGCCTCCCTTTTCCTATTACTTTTTCATATTTATCCAGATACTGCAAATAATTTCCTCGTTCTAAATAATCGAATGGTGATACTGATAAATTTTTCTGCGCAAGTTCAGGTATAGCTATCCTATCAATAAATACTTCTTTCAATTTTCTAGTTTCAATGCCATTTTCCCTACTAAATTTATAGTTGGATATGGCTCTATCCATCGGGTTTCTAAGAACAACGATGAATTTAGCATTCGGAAAATAATTTAATATCTTTCTTCCAGATTCTGGATATTCAATATAGCTCGTGCTTTTTTCTCCGATTACTTTTTCTTGAGTCAAATTCCCAAAATATTTTTCTAAATAGAACTGCTTTCCTTTGTTTACTTCCTGATCGTTGAGAAAATACTTAGGTTCAGGCTTAACTGGAGTTGACATCGAAATTTCTGGGTGTGCTTCTAACTGATTATACAAAAACGTAGTGCCACATCTTTGAGCGCCAATAATAAAGAATATTGGCTGTTCCATTATTCTACAATTTCCTTAATCTGAAAAGCATTTTGAACCGATAGTTGATTTAGTATTCTCGAAACATATTCACCGAGCGTTCCAAGCATAATTATCAGAAAACCATTAAAAAAAGATAACAGCACAACCAAAGTAGTCCACCCTTCAACACTAGAGCCGATTAATAACCCTCGTAATACAAAGAAGGTCCCTATCAGAAAACTTAACGTGGCAATTACAAAGCCAATTCCAGTTAATATTTTTAAGGGGTAGGATGAGTAGTTGAACAATAGCCTAGAAACTAACTGGATTATCTTGATAAAAGAATAATTAGATTGTCCAATTTCTCGCTCATGATGTTCCGCCTCTTGGTTTGCGATACTAGGCGAAAACATTAACAATAGCCCAGGTATATAAGGGTAAAATGTATTGTAACTTGACACCCTGTGTGCCACTTCTTTCGTGAATATCCTGAAATTAGTAAGCGTAATGTCCTTAGGCTTGTGAAATATTTTGGAATTCAAATAACTAATAATCTTTGTCCCAAACCTTCGGTACATGCTATGCTTTTTGACAGGAAATTTTGCAAAAACTAAATCATATCCTTCCTTTATCTTATTTATAAGTTTGATAATCTCGCTTGGTGGATTTTGCAAATCATCATCTATAGTAATCAAATAGTCTCCCTTCGCTTCCTGAATCCCACACAAAACGGCAGTATGCTGACCATAATTCTTTAATAGATTAATTGAACTTACTTCTGCATTGTTTATTGCTAGTTCTTTTATTTTCTGCCATGAATGATCCGTACTTCCGTCATTAATCAGAATTATTTCACAACGCAACTGAAAGTCTTCAAAAGATTTGAGCGTCTGGTTAACCGTATTTTCAACAATTAGCTCACTATTATAAACTGGAATTATAACCGAATATAAATTATTGTCCTTCAATATTTCTTGGCTTATTTAACTTAAATGTAAATATTTTGTACTGCCCCTTTGGCTGATAATTATTCACATTGTTATCCCAAACGTAAACAGTTTGTGTTGGCGAAATCATGTCCGCGATACCAACTAATTTATAATTTTCGGTTGCAAATTTGTTATACCATGAAAAAATAGTTTGATCAGCCCCCTGTTGAACCAGCCATGAAACTGAATGGTCGAAGAACACTAAATACTCTGGCATTGCATTTTCAATTGTTTGAAAAAATTCTTTCTGCCAAATACGATGATCTTCATGTAGGCCAACTAAATGTGCCATGTATGAGTGCTTAGAGGGAGATCGCCTACCTGAATAAAAATGAATTTGAGGCTCCGAACCTAAAACAACTATTTCATCGCCTTCTTGGGTTCTCGATTTTATATAATCCCCTATAACTTTAGCCTCTGGAAAAGGATTTAGTCCATAAACTTTTCGTAAAATTTGTGTATGGTCCGGTTTAAAATAGTAATCCCTCTGACTCGAAAGATGAGAGCTGATTATTAAAACAAAAATGACAAGCCCGACTATTTTTATTTTATCAATTTTTATTCTAGCTCGTATCAACTCAGTAATTGAATAAAAAGCGAGGCCAATAAATATAGCTAAAGCAGGTACAAGCTGAATCCAATAATGTCCATAAAACCTAAACCCTGGCACAACAGTTAAAAAAGCAAAGATGGCAAACAACCAATAAAATACTTTTGTCCTAATCGGAACATTTTTAAGGAAGAGTACCGCAACAAGTCCAAGACCTGAAAGAATCCAGAATACTTCATAATTAAGGATTATCCTATCAAAGGTCATTGATAGCAGTTGCTTGCCTTGCTCCCATTTTATTTGAGATGCGTAAGATTTTGGATACTCCATTGTCCAGAAAACGAAATCATCCCAAACTCCTTGAGCTTTTACGACTATTAATCCTAGAACGAAAAAAGTAAATACCCCAACACTGTACATGCCAAGTTGTCTCATTCGCTGAGGCCAGTCAATAGCTTTGTTCACAAAAGACTCTACTAAAAAATAAATCCCAATAAACAGAATATAAAAAACAGCGCTTTGCTTTATCATTATTGACGCCCCAACGAGTAAACCTGAGATAAAAAATAAATATAATTTCTGAGACTCTATCGCCTTGAGCGAGTACAGCAACGATCCTGCTAAGAAAAATGCTATTAAATGTTCCGATTGCACTGTAAACCCAGAAAGGTTTGGAGCCATTGATAACACAACATAGCTTAGCCCGACAATTAATGCAGTGTTTTTATCGAACAAAATTTTGGCACTTCTAATTAGCCAAAAAGTTGTGATAACATTAAGTATCAAAAACCCAAGGTGTACACCTTGTATCGTTGCCCCAAAAATGGCTATTATCACCGCATATGCATAGTAAATTCCAGGGAATTTCATTGCATCGAAAGATGTGTAGAGGTTCTTCCCGTCCAACTGTAGTTGGGCGTAATATGTATATGTTCCCTCGTCTCTTTCGAAGGGAATTTCTAGAAAATTTATACGGATAAGAACAGATAATCCGACTACTAAAAAAGTACCAACCCAAAACCAATCAATCTTATTTAAGATAAACTCTTCTTTAGTCCCTGTTTCTGAAACTGCGGCTACTTTTTGTTCTTTTCGAATTTGCTTTTTCCTTGCCATTTATTTTCTACCCGTGACAATGTTTAAACTTTTTACCGCTACCGCAAGGGCAAGGTTCGTTTCGTCCAACCTTTTTCTCTACTCTTACTGGTTGTGCTTTTTGTGGCTCCTGTTTTGGTTGTGCTCCTTCTTGAGTGGAATTTCCACTAGAGTATTGAGGAACTTCTGTTTTGCTGGTTTGAATATTATCTAAATCGGTTCGTTGTTGCCTTGGTGCTTCTTGAACCAAATTCGGATTTTTGGCTGGTAAATTTGCCTTCACCAAAAAGGAAGTGATTTCACGATTTACTTCATCTAGCATTTTTTTGAACAACTCAAACGACTCAAATTTGTAAATTAACGATGGGTCTTTTTGCTCGTAAACCGCACTTTGAACCGATTGACGAAGGTCATCCATTTCCCGTAGATGTTCTTTCCATGAGTCATCAATTTTGGCAAGTGTAGTAGATTTCTCTAATGCGATTGAAAGTTCTGCTCCTTCCGATTTATATGCTTTTTCTAAATTCGCTGTTACCTGCACAGCATGGCGACCATCTACAAAAGGCACAACAATGTTTTCGTATGTATTGCTCTCGTCTTCGTAAACATCTTTCACAACAGGGAAGCCAGATGCTGCAATTTGTTTTGCTTTGTTTAGGTAATTAGAATACGCTTTTTCGTACACTTTTTCGGTTAACTCATTTTCCGACACCTGCATAAATTCCTTTTCCGAAATAGGTGATTGTATTGCTAAATATTTTAACAAATCGAGTTCAAACCCTGAATAATCTCTTGCCCCATGATTTTCGAGAACTACAGATTCTCCAACATCGTACATCGAGTTAGAAATATCTAATGACAATCGACTTCCATGAAGTGCATGGCGTCTTTTGTCATAAACAACTTCACGTTGCGAGTTCATTACATCATCATATTCCAACAATCTTTTACGTTGTCCGAAATTGTTTTCTTCAACTTTTTTCTGAGCCCGTTCTATCGATTTCGTAATCATAGAATGTTGAATAACTTCTCCTTCTTCGAGACCCATTCTATCCATTAATTTGGCAATTCTTTCAGAGCCAAACAATCGCATTAAATTGTCCTCAAGAGAAACGAAAAACTGTGATGAACCTGGATCTCCCTGACGACCAGCACGACCACGAAGGTGTCTATCAACCCGTCTAGATTCATGCCTTTCGGTACCAACAATAGCTAAACCACCAACTTCTTTTACTCCTTCGCGGAGTTTAATATCGGTACCACGACCTGCCATGTTTGTTGCAATGGTTACCGCACTTTTTTCGCCTGCTGAGGCAACAACTTCTGCTTCTCGTTGATGCACTTTCGCATTTAATATCTGATGTTTAATGCCCCTCATTTTAAGCATTCTACCTAGCAATTCAGAAATCTCAACAGAAGTCGTTCCCACTAAAACAGGCCGCCCCGCTTCGGTTAATGACACAACTTCGTCAATTACTGCATTGTATTTTTCACGAGTGGTCTTGTAAACCATATCCTCGCGATCATCACGCACAATTGGTCGATTGGTAGGAATTACCGTTACATCTAATTCGTAGATTTCCCAAAGCTCGCCTGCTTCCGTTTCAGCAGTACCCGTCATCCCAGCCAACTTATTAAACATGCGGAAATAATTCTGCAAAGTAACCGTAGCATAAGTTTGGGTGGCTGCTTCAATTTTTACGTTTTCTTTTGCTTCAATTGCCTGATGTAATCCATCGGAATATCTTCTTCCGTCCATGATACGGCCTGTTTGCTCATCAACAATTTTCACTTTATTATCCATCAAAACGTACTCCGTATCTTTCTCGAAAAGGGTGTAAGCCTTCAATAATTGATTAACGGTGTGTATTCGTTCCGATTTAATCGAATAATCTTGAAGCAACGTATCTTTCTTTTCGAGCATCAACTTTTATCCATGTCAGATTTCTCTAACACAGCTATTTCTGCGCCAATATCGGGCATGATAAAGAAGTTATCATCTTCGCTAGAATCGGTAATCAGTTCAACCCCTTTGTCTTGTAACTCAAATCCATTTGTTTTTTCCTCAATCGTAAAAAATAATTCAGCATCAACTTTAGGCATTTCCTTAGAGTTGTCTTGCATGTAATGATTCTCCGTTTTTTGGAGAGTTGCTCTTATACCTGGTTCACTTAAGAATTTAATTAATGCCTTATTTCTAGGCAGACCTCGAAAAGCTCTTAATAACGCAAGACCGCCATCTTCATGCATTTTAGATAGCTCCTTCTTGTTGGAAACGGTTGTCTCGTTAGCAGAAAGTTTTCTTTTTGCATCAACCAAAACAGTGTTTACAAAATCTCTTTGTGCTTTAACTAGTTTTTCAATTTTTGGCTTTAGCTGATTAAACTCATGCTTATCACCTTGTGGAGTTGGCCCAGAAATAATAAGTGGTGTTCTTGCATCATCAATTAAAACGGAATCTACCTCATCTACAATGGCGTAGTTATGCTTCCGCTGAACCAAATCTTCTGGCCGGCTTGCCATGTTGTCTCGCAAGTAATCGAACCCAAATTCGTTATTAGTTCCATACGTTACATCCGCTAAATACGCTTGTCTTCTTTCCTCAGAATTGGGTTGATGACGGTCGATACAGTCTACTTTTAAACCGTGAAATTCAAAAATACTTCCCATCCATTCGGAATCCCTTTTTGCCAAATAATCGTTTACCGTAACCAAATGAACTCCTCTTCCGCTCAATGCATTTAAGTATATAGGTAAAGTTGAAACTAAGGTTTTACCTTCTCCTGTTTGCATCTCCGCAATTTTACCTTGGTGCAAAATAATCCCTCCAACAAGTTGAACGTCATAATGAATCATGTCCCACTCAACCTCTATACCCGCAGCAAGCCACTTACTCATCCACTTTACCTTATCGCCCTCAACAACAACGCTATCTCTTGTCGCTGCTATACTTTTATCCATTTCAGTCGCGGTAACTTCTATGAAATCGTTTTCGGAAAAACGCCTCGCGGTTTCTTTTACTACCGCAAAAGCCTCTGGTAAAAGTTCGTCTAAAATTTCTACAACTTTAGCATCAATTGCTTCATCAAGTGCATCTATCTCGTTATAGATGTCTTCTTTTTCTGCAATATTTAACGATGGATTTTCGTCAATTTTAAGGCGAAGCGCGTCAATTTTATCTTGCTCTTCTTTTAAATGTACTTGAACTTTTTCTTTTAATTCTTTGGTTCGGCTTCTTAGTTGGTCGTTCGAAATACCTTGTAATTTGGCATAAGCTTCGTGAATTAATTCAACTGTTGGTTCAGTTTCTTTTATGTCTTTGTCGTACTTACTTCCGACAATTTTTTTAAGAAACCCTGTAATCGCGTTTATCATCTTCTCTCTTTCTATATTCGCTTTTGCGAAGCGAACAAATTTACTCAAATTACGGCAAAAAAAAAGCCGCTCTATAACAGAGCGGCTTTCTACATAAATTGTTCCTTTTTAATATTCGTC
>JAESTK010000135.1 GCA_016763645.1 Flavobacteriales bacterium | reverse complement strand
TGCACGTCCAAAACCACCGATAAAAAGTAATAAGCAAATGGGTTTCGGAAGAGAACTATTTTCAGGACTTAGAAACATAATTTCTTCCAGCGAAACTGGTGCATCAATTTTTGAATTATGAACAAGCAAAACGGAATAAGAGAAGTATTGAGGAACAACCCAATTGTTCCTGTGGTTAATATTAGTAATCCGAATGAGGTAAAAAATATTATCGATAATCTAATTTCTAAAAACATTAGTTGCATTGAAATAACGCTAAGAAACGAATCCGCATTTGATTGCATTGATGCAGCCATTAAACAAAAGCCTGATGGTTTTTCTGTGGGAGCAGGCACAATTACTAATCCGGATCAACTGTATAAGTGCGAAACCCTCAACGTAGATTTTGTTGTAAGTCCAGGTTTTTCTAATGCGTTAGCAGATGCTTTTAACAGGTGCTCAACTCCCTTTCTACCTGGTGTTATGACCCCTAGTGAAATAATTCAAGCGAAAGCTTATGGATGGAATACGCTAAAATTATTTCCAGCAAATTTGGCCGGAGGAATCGAGGCCTTAAACACGTATAAAAATGTTTTTTCTGTTATACAGTTTTGCCCAACCGGTGGCCTTAATGAAACAAATTACACGAAATTTCTTGAGTTAGAAAATGTAATCTGTGTTGGAGGATCCTGGATAATGAAGTGAAAATCGGGAACTGAGTACAACCGTAACAGAAGGCATTCTGCATTGAATACAAAACAATAAAAAATCTATTACAAACTAAACATTTATAGCGTTGTTTTTTATTCCTAATCCCATTATTTCCTAGTAATACTACCCGCACAATAAATACACTTTTTTTATTCATAACCTTTCATTTACCGCAAAGGTAACTACAGTAAATGATGCAAGAGTTTTTACCGACCAATTTGTCTATTAAGCCGACATTTCGCGTATATAACCTAATTTTGAGGCGAATGACTCAATTGCAATCAAAAATTAGCTTTACCGTTACTGTTTTAATAATAGGTGCGATTCTCACAAGTACTGCTCAAAAACAAGGTAACATTTGGTACTTTGGTAAATTTGCAGGGCTTGATTTTAATTCTGGCTCGCCAACAGCGATTTACGATAGTGCAATGGAAACACGAGAAGGGTGTTCAGCTATATCCGACTCATTAGGGAATCTGCTGTTTTATACCAATGGAGTAAAAGTTTGGGATAGAAATCACCAAGTTATGCCAAATGGGGGTGGGTTGTATGGAAGTAGTACCACCACTCAATCAGCACTTATAGTGAAGAAACCATTGTCCGATAGTATTTATTATGTGTTTACTGTTGCTCCTGAAGCAAATCCAAGTGGTTTGAACTATTCAGTAGTAGATATGTCATTAAATAATGGCTTTGGAGATGTAGTAACAAAAAATGAAAAATTATGGGGACCAATCGCTGAAAAATTAGTTGCGACAATTCATAGCAATGGCTTTGATATATGGATTGGTGTACACGACTTTGGAAATAGTGATTTTTTATTTTTTTTATTAAGTGATCAAGGTATTTCTCCTACCCCAGTGATTACATCGATAGGATCTGCACATGATGGAGGTGGGCTAATTTCTAAGACTTTGGGGCAAATGAAAACGTCTAAATCGGGAAGCAAATTAGGACTAGTTTTACGTTCCGATGATATTTTTATGGAGCCTCACCGTGTTGAGCTGTTTAATTTTTCTCAATTGTCTGGAGTTGTTAGTAATCTAATCACTATTAATTCTATGTCTAGTCTTCCTTATGGGTTTGAGTTTTCTCCAAACGAAGAATATGTTTACGTCACTGATGGTTCAGAAGTTTCCCAATATGATATTACTTCAAACAATTCGACAACCATAGAGTCTACAAAAACAATAATCGCGACAACAACAAATATTAATGAAGGTTTTTGGGGTCTACAGCTAGGTCCTGATGATAAAATATACAACTCGATATTTGAAAATGATACTTTAGCACGAATTGATTTTCCTAATTTAGCAGGACTTTCTTGCGGATACGATAAAAATGCCGTTTTTTTAGGCGGTTTTCCGCATCGATGTAAATTATCTCTTCCTGGATTTATGATTTCTGATTGGAATGTTCAGCCTTTTTATTTCCAATTTACTTGTCTTGGAGATAGTACTGAGTTTTGGATAGCGGACTCAGTAAATGTTGATTCTGTGTATTGGAATTTTGGAGACCCTTCTACAGGTTTGTTAAACGAAACACAGGGATTGATTGGTTCTCACGCTTTTAGCGACACAGGACTCTATTCGGTAACAGTACAGGTTTTTACTTCAAGCGGGACAATTACTTATGTAAAAGAGGTCGGAATTACAACGCTTCCAGAGGCGTTTAATCTTGGAAGTGATACCACTATTTGCTTGAATGACTCTCTAGTGTTTGATTTAGAAATACCAATAGTATTTTATTTATGGAATGATAGTTCAAATACCCCTAAATATTGCTCCTACGGTGACACACTGATATGGGTCGAAATAGCCAACGGGTGTGGTGATTTTCGAGATTCAATTCATGTTAGTTACATCCCATTACCATCAGTTAATTTAGGTAGCGATACATCAGTTTGCTATGGAGATAGTTTGGTCCTTAACGCCTTTTTTCCTAATGCTACATATCTATGGGATATGCTTAGTACAGATTCTATTATTTATATTGACTTTGATGATGCTTGGTCCCAGGAGTACTTTTCCGTATCGATTAGCACACAATGTGGTACTGCATTTGATGAAATTTTGATTGATACTTATCTATACTTCCCTATATCATTGGGAGAAGACGATAGTTTATGTGTAGGAGAGCAAAAAGTTTTGGAAACGTATACATCAGATGCTGACTATTTATGGAATACGGGCTCTATAGAAGAGTCAATATCTGTAGGTCAATCTGGTCAATACTGGGTGAGTATCTCTTCCGTTTGCGGGGTTCATACCGACACAATTAATGTCATCTTTATAGAACCACCGCTGATTGAATTAATCGATGACACCTTGATGTGTAGAGGCGATACATTAACTCTCACCCTTTCTTTTCCAAACGTAAGTTATTTGTGGCATGATGGCAGTAGTGACTCAACGTACTCAACACATAATACGGAACAGGTCATGGTGACACTAACAACGAAATACTGTGTAGAAACTGATTCAATATTTGTTCTTGTTTTACCCGAACTTTATTTAGTCGAAGATACCGCTATTTGTGATGGAGATATAATTAGTTTAGGGGATGGACAGGGCAAACTCATACTTTAATTCCAATCACGCGTAACAGGTAATCCTCATTCCATCCCGCTTTTAGTCTTTTTCCTTTAATTCCTTGCTTTTCGGTTTTTTCATTTTTCAATAAATTTAAAGCAACCT
>JAESTK010000024.1 GCA_016763645.1 Flavobacteriales bacterium | reverse complement strand
GATTGTCCGTATCCATGACAAGCCGATTGGCTAAAGCTAATTAACGTCATGCAGCTAAATAGAAAGGCTAGAGTAGTTATTCTGGTAATCGATTTCATAATTATTGTATATATCTGTTACGTATTGATTCTATTTTGGTTGAGATTTCTTCTAATACTGCGTTAGAAAGAGTCATTCTTGTAGCTCCTCCAATCGTTGTAATTCCCGTTTCTAAATTGGTAGATGTTTCAACCGTTTCTTTGGTTAGTTCTATTTTATCAAAAATTGTCTGTATTTCTAATAATTCAGTATAAACATCATTTACATCTCCATGGTCTCCTTTGTAGGTGTTAATAATTGCTAAAAGATGCGTTAAAGATAACTTTTGTTCTGCAACTCTGTCAACTAATTCTTGTGTAGGGTTGGTCAACGCTAATCGTGTGGCGATATATAAACCTTCAACCCAGCCTCCAGAAATAATTAATGCAGACAAGTTAGAACGTTCGTTTTCTTCAAGGTAGGCGTCAACCATCCAGTAAGAATCGGAAATTAGATGAAGAAGTGAATCTTTATCGTTAATATTTTCTTCTATTCTAACCATTGTAGCCGCATCAAATGCATTAGTAAGCCCCAATCCATCAGCTAATTTTTTGCAGGACGAAAGGTAAAATATTACTTCTTGAGTTTGGTCGAAAACACTGGCATAACTTAAATCAGAACCATAAACCCCTAAGTTAAGAGCCTTGGTACTTGCTAATTCGTACTTGTTTACGTTTAATACAGGGTTAAGAATACTTGCATCATACTCCGCACCAGCCTTTTGCATTAATGAAGCTGTTTCTATTGGAGAAGGTAACATATAAAAGATAGATTTAGCTTCTTGAACGTTATGTTGCAGTATTTCTTCTGCTTCGTTTACTT
Source organism: Flavobacteriales bacterium (assembly GCA_016763645.1). GTDB lineage: Bacteria > Bacteroidota > Bacteroidia > Flavobacteriales_G > NORP312 > NORP312. The sequence continues at coordinate 16,416 of JAESTK010000024.1, read as the reverse complement.
GTTTTTTTGCAGAATATTCAGAACATCCAAAACCAAGCATTGTAACTAACAACACAAATACAGAGGTTTTGATGGTGAAATTCTTCATTATTCGGGCACGATTACGTAATTGAATTAATAATGTTCCGTTTTACTACGGAAACAAATATAAATAATCAATTAAAATGGGCAATTAAGTTTAAGGTTAATGTGCTTGTAACCAATTTTCGCCAGTATCAATTTCAACATCTAGCGGTACTGAAAGCTGTACAGCATTTTCCATTTTGTCTTTTACAAATGCGGTTAGTCTTTTTAGTTCGCTTTTATGCGTGTCAAAGACTAGCTCATCGTGTACTTGAAGCAACATTTTAGATTTGAAATTCTCTTTTTTCATCCCTGCGTGAATATTTATCATCGCAATTTTTATTACATCAGCTGCAGAGCCCTGAATGGGAGCATTTACAGCATTTCGCTCGGCATGACCTCTCACAATTGCATTACTCGATGTAATGTCTTTCAAATAGCGCCTTCTTCCCAAAATTGTTTCTACGTACCCGTTTTTTTTTGCGTCTTCCACGGTTTTATCCATGTAAGTGCGAATTTTAGGATATTGATTAAAATAACTCTCGATAATTTCTTTTGCTTCGCCACGCGAAATGTTCAGGTTTTGCGCCAATCCAAAGGCACTTTGTCCGTATATTATTCCAAAGTTGACAGCCTTGGCTTTACTACGCATTTCACGGGTTACTTCGTCTTGCGAAACATTAAAGACTTTTGCCGCTGTTGCTGTATGAATATCTTCCTTATTCACAAAAGCCTGTTGCATGTTTTCGTCTCCGCTTAGTGCAGCAATAATTCTTAATTCAATTTGAGAATAATCAGCGGCAAGCAAAACAAAATCATTGCTGCGAGGGATAAAAGTTCGTCTAATTTCACGGCCTTTTTCAGTTCGTATAGGAATATTTTGAAGGTTCGGGTTATTCGAACTCAGCCTACCTGTTACTGCAACGGTTTGCATATAGGTTGTATGCAACTTTTTGGTGTTCGGATTCACCAATGCAGGGAAAGCATCTACATAGGTCGATTTTAATTTTTTCAATGACCTATAATCCAATATGTTGGGAATTATTTCGTGATCGTTGGCGAGTTTAGACAATACATCTTCACTTGTTGAATACTGTCCGGTTTTGGTCTTTTTTGGTTTGTCGGTTACTTTTAAAACTTCGAACAAAATTTGTCCCAATTGCTTAGGAGAGTCTAGATTAAATTCTGTTCCAGCGTCTGCTATAATGCTTTTGTGTAATTTTTCAATATCAGTACCCAATTCTTCCGAAAATTTAGCCAAGGCACCAATATCAAGATTAATTCCTTGGCTTTCCATATCTGCCAGCACTTTGGTTAGCGGCATTTCAATCTCGTTGAATAGTTTCTCGACATTGCCTTTTTTCATTTTTTTAGCGAAGAGTTGTTTTAGCTGAAAAGTAATATCGGCATCTTCGGCCGCATAATCTTTAACCTGTTCTGTCGGCAAATCTTTCATGCTCAATTGGTTTTCGCCTTTTTTGCCAATCAAGGTTTCAATGGAAATGGGTTTATAGTTTAAAAACGATTCGGATAGAACATCCATTCCGTGTTTCATATCGGGTTGAAACAGATAATGAGCAATCATGGTATCGAAAAGGGGTCCTTTCATTTCGACACCGTAATTTTTAAGAATTAGGTAATCATACTTTAAATTGTGAGCAATTTTTTCGATACTATCGCTTTCGAGTGAGGGTTTAAAAACCTCTACTATTTTTGAAATTTCTTGCCAGCTCCCTGAAACAGGAACGTAATATGCTTCATGTGCTTTGCAACTAAAACAAAGGCCAACAAGTTCAGCAGTTAGTGGATTTAACCCTGTTGTTTCGGTATCTATACAATATGATTTTACATTTTCTAGTTTTTTGGCGAGTGTTTTAACTTTTGCAGGCGTATCAACCAATTGATAATCGTGTTTAATGTTGTTAATTGTTTTCGACAGCACCATTTCGGTTTCTTTTACTGTTGTGGTAGTTGTAGTTTCTGCTGGTTCACCAAACATATCTAGTTGCCCGCCAACAACTTGTTTTATCGCGATTTCTTCTCCTAGAATTCGTTGTGCCAATGTTCTAAATTCTAATTCGGCAAACAATTCTTTTATGGCGTCCTTATTTGGGGCAGTTAACTCCAACTCTTTTTCGTTAAATTCTACGGGAGTATCTAAAATAATGGTTGCCAATCGTTTCGATAGTAAGCCTTGTTCAGCAAAGTTGATTACGTTTTCTTTTTGCTTTCCTTTTAGTTCATGCGCGTGTTCGATTAGTCCCTCAACACTACCATATTTTCCGATTAGAATTTTAGATGTTTTTTCGCCAATTCCAGGTATTCCAGGGATATTATCTACAGCATCACCCCAAATGCCTAGAATGTCAATTACCTGTAATGGGTCTTGAATCTGAAACTTTTCGCAAATTTCGGGAACACCTAATATTTCGGCAGGTTTGCCACTTCTTGCAGGTTTATACATAAATATATTCTCAGAAACGAGTTGCCCAAAATCTTTGTCGGGGGTCATCATATAAGTAACAAATCCTCTACGTTCAGCCTCTTTAGCAAGTGTTCCGATAACATCATCAGCTTCGTAGCCTTCGCTTAATAATATCGGGATGTTGAATGCCTTAATTACATCCTTTATGTAAGGCAATGCGCTTCGAATATCTTCTGGCATTGCTTCTCTTCCTGCTTTGTATTCAGGGTATTCAATTTCACGAACAGTGGTTGCAGGAGCATCGAAAACTACGGCAATGTGTGATGGTTTTTCTTTTCGTAAAATTTCGACTAGCGTATTAGTAAACCCAAGAATAGCAGATGTATTTAACCCTTTCGAGTTGTATCTATGGTTTTTTCCAAAGCCAAAATAGGCTCGGTAAATAAGAGCGAAAGCATCAAGAAGAAATAGTTTTTTTTTGTTTTCAGGCATGGAAAATTGTTTTGCCCGAAGTTAAGAAATTGAGTTAATTTTCTTGATAAATCATCTGTAAAACGGTTTCGCCAACAGCGGTAAGTGTTTTTTTATCAATAATATCCATATTGTCTTTATGAGTATGGTGAAAAGAACCAAAATCGCTACGGTCGATATCGTAATGAATAACATCTAAACAGGGAATGCCAGCAATGGCGTTCACGTATAAATGGTCGTCAGTTATTTGTCCTTGCATACGTCTATCAACGAAATAATTAGAATACCCCATTTCTTTTGCTACTCTCCACATTTGGTTTACGTACTGAGCGGCATAAGCCATCGAAACTCCATCTTTTGGGAAAACGGCATCGGTTGCGCCAACCATGTCTAACAAAACCCCATATTTAGCAGAATAACCCATTCTGTGTTTGTTTTTTGCCCAATATTGTGCACCTAAACACCAAGTGTTTTGCTTTGGTGCAGTCATTATGCTATTGGGTTGCCCATAATCTTCGGCATCGAAAAAGATAATGTCGAAACCTATGTTTGGCGGCAAATCTGACTGAGAAATGGTTCTTGCTATTTCTAACAAAACACCTGCACCGCTTCCGCCATCGTTAGCAGCTTCGATTGGCATTGCTTGTTTTTTCGTGTCTCTATCAGCAAAAGGGCGAGAATCCCAGTGCGCGCAAAGTAATATTCTGTTTATTGCTTCTGAATTATATTGCCCAATAATGTTTTGAATAGAAAGAGGTTTGCCATTAAAAGCGGTTACGATTGTTCGCTGAACAATGGTGTCTAAACCAAAATCGGCTAATGTTTTAGCCAAATACTTAGCGCATTGTTTATGTGTTTTTGTGTTTGGAACACGAGGACCAAAATCAACTTGCTTTTGAATAAATTGATAGGCTTGTTCGGCATCAAAAAGTGGTGTTTTTTGAAGTACGATAGGCTCAAGAACAGTAGGTTTTACTATTTCAACCTTTGGCGGTTTTATATCTGTTTCGGAACCACAAGCGCTAAGGAGCAGCAATAATATTACCCATCTACTATTTTTCATGACTCCAAATAGTTCCTTCTCGCGTGTCTTTTATTTGAACATTGTGCTTTGCCAAGTTATCGCGAATTTGATCGGTCAGTTCGAACTCTTTTCTCGCTTTTAGTTCTTTTCGAGTGTCGATTATGGTTTCCATTAATCCGTTAACCAATTCATTATTATCAGAATTGTCTTTGCTTTCTTCTTTTAGCCCTAAAATGGTAAAAACAACATCGTTGAATAAGTCTTGTAATTCGGTTAAATCGTTTTTAGATAGCGTTGCTTTCCCGTCTTTAACCGAATTGATAATTTTAACTGCGTCAAACAATTGTGCAATTGCGATTGGGCTATTAAAATCGTCACTTAAGGCATTGAATACTGCTGGTTTTATGTTGGAAATATCAACAGAAGAAGAATCGGATGAATCTAATTCTAGGAGTGTTTTTGCCCCAGCAAGTAATCTTTTAAGTCCTTTTTGGGCTGCCTGCAAGGCTTCGTTCGAAAAATCGACAGTGCTACGATAATGCGCTTGGAGTATAAAAAATCGAATGGTCATGGGTGCATATGGTTGTTCAACCAATTTATGATCGCCACTAAATAATTCGTTAAGCGTAATAAAATTACCTAACGATTTCCCCATTTTTTGTCCGTTAATGGTAATCATATTGTTGTGCATCCAATATTTAACGGGCTCAATTCCTTTACTAGCTTTGTTTTGTGCTATTTCACATTCGTGATGCGGAAATAGCAAATCCATTCCACCCCCGTGAATATCGAATTGTTCGCCTAAATACTTTGTGCTCATAGCAGAACATTCTAAATGCCAACCCGGAAAGCCGTCACTCCATGGTGAAGGCCATCGCATTATGTGTTCTGGCATGGCTTTTTTCCACAGAGCAAAATCAGCTGAATGCTTTTTATCGCTTTTTCCATCAAGCGAACGAGTGTTTTCTAATATGTCTTCAATTTTTCTTCCTGAGAGCTTCCCGTAATGATGGTCTTTGTTGTATTTCTCAACATCGAAATAAACCGAACCGTTTTTCTCGTAACCATATCCGTTATCGAGAATCTGCTTAATCATTTCAATTTGCTCGATGATATGTCCAGATGCTATGGGCTCAATGCTTGGGCGAAGTGTGTTAAGCTGATCCATATTGTCGTGAAAGCTATCAGCATAGCGTTTTACAACTTCCATCGGCTCGACTCTTTCTAGCCGAGCTTGTTTCGCAATTTTGTCTTCTCCCTCGTCAGCATCGTTTACTAAATGACCAACATCGGTGATGTTACGAACGTATCTAACTTTGTACCCTAAAAAAGTGAGGTATCGATATACTAAATCGAATGTAACATAGGGTCTTGAATGTCCTAAATGAGCTTCACCATAAACAGTGGGACCGCAAACATACAACCCAACATAGGGATGATTAAGTGGTTTAAACTCTTGTTTTTCTCGAGCTATGGAGTTGTAAATTTCTAAAGTTGCCATTGCAACGCAAAGGAAGTAAAATAAAAGGTTAAAGAGAAAAGGTTAAAGAGAAAAGGTTAATCAGCTACAAAAGGAATTCAGATATACGCTAATCTTCTATTTGTGCATCGCCAATGTACTTTCCGTTTTTATAGATTTCAATGGAATTTAATAACCCATTTTCATCATATCGGTACCATTTACCGTCAACTAATCTGCCACCTCTGAATTCTCCTTTTTGAGAAATTTGACGGTTTTTATTGTACAAAGTCCCAGGACCGTTTCCGTCAAATAGTTTAGCTTTTGAACCGCTTGTTTTAGGTTTAGTTCCGCCTAATTTTATTGCCCCTTCTTCTATTTCTGGAGCTGTTTTTGAATCATCAGCACTTTCAACTTTTTCGGCAATGGGTTCTTTTGGCTCGTATGTCTTAGTTTTGGCAGCATCTATTTGCCCCCCGTTAAATACTTTAACAGATTTTACTTCACATCTTCATAGTATTCGGTAATGGCACCATCTTCTCTACCTCCTGCCCAATCACCTTCAATCATTACTTGCCCATTTTCATACCCATACATTTGATGCCCTTCTCTTTTACCAGTACCATTGAAGGTGAAATCTTGTTGAACTTCACCGTTTTCGTAAAAACGTTTAAAAGTACCAGTATTTCGATTATTTTTCCAAATGCCTTCTTCTTGTACCTGCCCGTTCGCATAATAAACGGTATACTTTCCATTTGGACGGTTGTTGACATATGAAATAATGCTATTAGTAGATTCATCAGGGAAATACTTTGTCCACTCCCCACTTTTACGATTGTTTTTGTATGGACCTTCCTCAACTTTTTGGTCAGGACCAAAGCCAGGTACGTTTTTCATCTTTCCAAAATAAATCCAATGACCTTGCTTCATACTGTTTTCATCAACAACATTAATAGTGTCGCCATTGTATATTTGATATGTTTGACTAGCAGAAACATTCCAAAACGAGAGGAAGACAAATAAGTACGTCATATTTAAAACTTTATTTTTCATGAGTATAGAAAACACACTAAATGATGATAAGGAATCGAAAATAAGCAAAATGTATTTAAGTTACACCAAGTTTTAGATAAATTAGGTGTTTTAGTCGATTGAAATACGTGATTTCTGCGATAACGTTTCGCGAAAAGCAGGTATTGTGTCATATGTTTTACAACATTTCATTAACAATTGTTGAAATATCGTATTGATGTTTCCATCCCCAATCTTTATTTGCAACTGAATCGTCTATGCTGGCAGGCCAACTTTCGGCTAATTGCTGTCTGTAATCCGGGGCGTATGTTATAGTAAATTCGGGCATTTGGTTCTTAATTTCCAATGCCAATTCTTCAGGATTAAAACTAACCCCCGAAATATTATAGCTTGACCGTGTTTTAACTTTATTGGAGTCACACTCCATTATTCCTATTGTGGCATTAATTGCGTCATCCATGTACATCATGGGAAGTGTGCAATCAGCCTTTAGAAAACACTCGTATTTTTGATGCCTTTTTGCTTCGTAAAAAATATGAACAGCGTAATCGGTTGTTCCACCACCCGGTTGAGATTTATGGCTAATGAGTCCAGGGTAACGAATGCTTCTAACATCAACATTAAATTTATTGAAATAATATTCGCACCATCTTTCTCCAGCTAATTTACTAACACCATATACTGAAGAGGGTTCTGTTATAGTTATCTGGGGAGTGTTTTCTCTGGGAGTTGTTGGGCCGAAAACCGCAATAGAACTCGGCCAAAATATTTTATCTACTATTTTTTCTTTCCCTAACTCAAGAATATTGAATAGTCCTTCCATGTTTAGCTTCCATGCAAACATTGGGTTTTGCTCTGCGGTAGCAGAAAGCAGCGCAGCTAATTGGTAAACTTGCTTAATGTTGTGTTTTCGAACGATTTTTAATAATGCGTTTTTGTCAAGTATATCTAAAAACTCGAATGGACCGCCCTCCATAACATCGTAATTTGGTGTCTTGATGTCTGCTGCAATAACAGAATCATTTCCAAATCGATTTCTTAACTCGAGTACTAATTCTGTGCCGATTTGTCCAGCAGCACCTACCACTAAAATTCTCTCTTGATTAGCCATAATGTTCTCAATTTAGCAATCGCAAATGTATTATTTTGATTTAAGGAGAAAAGGTCTTTTGATGGCTGAGTGCAAAATAGTTTAATTTCTTTACTATTTTTGTTCGGATTGATGTACAGCATTTTAAAAATAGATATCAAGCAGAGAAACAAACGAAACCCTGAGTAACGGAGTATTCGAATCAATTCATCTATTTATCAATTTTAAAACTTAGCACATGCCATTTTATCATAAATTAGGTAAAATACCACATAAAAGACATACTACCTTTAAAAAGCCAGATGGAAGCCTGCATTACGAACAGCTCTTTGGTACTGTCGGCTTTGATGGAATGTCTTCTCTATTATATCACCTGCAGCGACCAACCCAAGTTAAGGAAATACTAGATTCTTATGATGTATCTCCTAAAATTGCCGTTGAGAAAAACATGAAAGCATACGCTCTGAAGGGATTTAACGTAAAGCCAATTGAAGATTATTTAGAGAGTCGAGTTCCAGTATTAGTTAACAGCGATTGCCACATTGTTTTGGCTGCGCCAACGAAATCTCAAACGGAATATTTTTATAAAAATGCTGATTGTGATGAAATGATTTTTGTCCATAAAGGGTCAGGTAAGCTGAGAACTTTAGTCGGTAATATTGAATTCTCCTATGGTGATTATTTGATAATACCTAGAGGGATGATATACCAAATGGAGTTTGATACACAAGATAATCGACTTTTTATTGTAGAATCGTTTAGCCCCATGTACACACCAAAGCGATATCGAAATAATTTCGGACAATTACTTGAACATTCTCCTTATTGTGAACGAGATATAAGACGCCCAACCAATTTGGAAACACATGACGAAAAAGGTGAATTTCTTATTAAAGTAAAAAAGGAAGGGATGATTCATCAATATGTATATGCTACGCATCCATTCGATGTTGTTGGTTGGGATGGATACAATTTTCCTTATGCGTTCTCCATTCATGATTTTGAGCCGATAACAGGAAGAGTACATCAGCCACCTCCAGTGCATCAAACTTTTGAAGCAGGGGGATTTGTTGTTTGTTCTTTCTGCCCGAGATTGTACGATTATCATCCACAATCGATACCAGCACCTTATAATCATAGTAATATTGATTCTGACGAAGTGCTTTATTATGTTGATGGAGATTTCATGAGCCGAAATAATGTAGAGCATGGTTTAATAACTTTGCATCCAGGTGGTATTCCTCACGGACCGCATCCCGGAGCAATGGAAAGAAGCATTGGACAAACAGTTACAGAGGAACTTGCAGTGATGGTTGATACATTTAGACCGTTAAAAGTAACAGAAGCGGCTCTAAAACTTGACGATGGAAAATATTGGAAATCTTGGATAGAATAGATTATGAAATTGAATTTATCGAAATATTATTTTCGCCTACTTTCTCAAGCAATGGCTATGTGGAGTTGATATTACGAAAGGTGTAGTCAATAAATTAGTCAATTAAAAATTAAGACAATGAGTGAAATAAAAAATGTAGAATACGGATTGGAGAAAATTTTTGAGGGAGCTCAAGATTTCTTACCGTTATTAGGAACAGATTATCTTGAGTTTTATGTGGGAAATGCTAAACAGGCAGCTCACTTTTACAAAACAGCCTTTGGGTTTCAATCCCATGCTTATAGAGGGTTAGAAACAGGAAGTAAAGATTCGGTTTCTTATGTGCTAAAGCAAGATAAGATCCGGTTAGTATTAACCACCCCACTTACATCTAGTTCGCCAATTAATGAGCATATCGTTAAGCATGGTGATGGTGTTAAAGTGATTGCCTTATGGGTAGAAGATGCCAAAAAAGCGTGGGAAGAGACTACTTCTCGCGGAGCAAAGTCATATATGGAGCCCACCGTTGAAAAGGATGAAAACGGTGAAGTTGTACGTTCAGGCATCTATACATATGGGGAGACAGTGCATATGTTTGTTGAACGCAAAAATTACAACGGTCAGTTTTTACCAGGGTTTGTAGAGTGGACATCAGATTACAATCCAGAACCTTGCGGTTTAAAATTTATTGACCACATGGTTGGCAATGTTGGCTGGGGAGAAATGGATATATGGGTGAAGTGGTACGAAGACGTTATGGGTTTCGAAAACTTTCTTTCGTTTGATGACAAACAGATTCATACTGAATATTCGGCTCTTATGAGTAAAGTAATGAGTAACGGAAATGGTAGAATCAAATTTCCGATTAATGAACCAGCTAAAGCCAAAAAGAAGTCTCAAATTGAAGAATATCTCGATTTTTATGAGGGTCCAGGTGTACAACATATCGCAGTTGCAACTGATGATATTATTGGAACGGTATCTCAATTAAGATCTCGCGGGATTGAATTTTTGAGCACACCACCACAAGACTATTATGATTCGGTTCCTGGAAGGTTGGAAGCTCATAATCATGAACTTGGAGAAGACATTAATAAATTAATGAGTCTTGGTATTATGATTGATGCTGATGAAGAAGGTTATTTGCTTCAAATATTTACTAAGCCAATTGAAGACCGACCAACATTGTTTTTCGAAATCATTCAAAGAATGGGCGCGAGAGGATTTGGTGCAGGAAACTTTAAGGCACTGTTCGAATCAATAGAAAGAGAACAGGCTAAAAGAGGAACTCTATAAAATAAGTAGGTTAAAAGTAAGGAGCCTTTTTGTTAGCGCAGAAAGGCTCCTTTAGATTGTAGGCTTAATTATATCTCCTGTTTCAACAGCATTACTTTTGTTGAGTGCTCTATCCAAAATATAAATTTCATACTTAATAGTGTCAAATCCACTATTTGGGTTAAAATAAGACCCCATAGTTATTTCGATATCGCCTTCAATCGAATTTCCTGAACCATCATATAGAACGGGAATTCTATAGTAATAAGGAATCAAAGGTTTTAGGTTAACCCAGTTGCCATTTTGCTTTTCGTAGTACTCCATAAACAGATTATACTGGTATGCAGGGTCAATGCTATCGGCCTGATTTAAACCAATATCTCCATTACAATCTTTAAAAGTGATTACGAGTTTGGCGGTGTTATCATCGAACTGTTCAAATGCAGAAAACCCTATGGTAGGAATATCTTCGTTGCAAGTAGTTTTTGTACAACTAGTAATAATAACACTTGTTATCGCTGTAAGAACTCCTATTTTTGAAAACCATTCCATTATCTACAAAATTAACAAATAAACCGCAATTGACTTTTGATGTAGACACATATAACCCTTTCTCTATTAAATCGGAAGATGAATTTAACGATGTCGCGCTGAAATTATTTCATTTTCAGTATCAAAATAACGCAATTTATAAAAAGTATGTAGATGGTTGTGGAGGAAATAAACCTATCAATTATTTAGAGATACCATTTTTACCCATCGAGTTCTTTAAGACACATAAAGTGGTATCAGCAGACCAACCATTTGATATTGATTTTAAAAGTAGCGGCACCACAGGAGTGAACAGTACTCATTTTGTCAAGGATAAATTGATTTACGAAACAAGTTTCAAAAAAGGGATTCATATAGCCTATCCTGAGATTAAAGACTGCGCTATTTTGGCTTTATTACCCAATTATTTGGAGCAAGAAAATTCGTCATTGGTGTATATGGTTGACACCTTGATTGCACAAAGTAAATTTTCAGAAAGTGGATTCTACCTCAATGACATCGAAGGGTTAGTTGATGTGCTTAAAACGCTTGAAAAAAGAAACCAGTCAACTGTATTAATAGGGGTTTCTTTCGCTTTGTTAGACTTGATTGAGCAACAAAAATTTAAGCTAAACCATACCATTATAATGGAAACTGGAGGAATGAAAGGGAGACGGAAGGAAATTGTTCGGTCCGAACTCCATCAAATTTTATGCGAAGGTTTTGGAGTCTCCGAAATTCATTCGGAGTACGGGATGACAGAACTTTTATCTCAGGCTTATTCGCATGGAGAAGGTGTGTTCCAATGCCCCCCATGGATGAAGGTACTGATTAGAGATGTCAATGACCCTTTTCAAATTCTATCCTTTGAAAAACCGGGAGGCATTAATGTAATAGACCTCGCAAACATATACTCCTGTGCGTTTGTGGCAACCCAAGATTTGGGTAAAATACATCGTAATAGTTCTTTTGAGGTAATTGGCCGTTTCGATATTAGTGATGTTCGCGGGTGTAATTTAATGGTAGAGTAAATTATCTACTTTTGGAACAGAAATTGATAACGCTTGCAATTAAATATTTATAATGAATAGAATAGTATTAATCATAGTCATATTAGTAGTAACAGTTTCATCGTGTTCGCCTAAAATTCAGTTTACCCAAGCTGTAAAAGAGCAACATCAGCTACGGATGAAGAGATGAAAAAGCTTCAATTTTATACTACTGGAGATATAGTATTACAACGTAACCAAAAAGACGAATCGGGTAAAGAAACTGATGGCGGAGAGCTTGTAATTACTTCGGGCAGCTCTATCGATCAAGTCATTATTCCTGCGGGAACTCCAGGAATTGTGATTGGACTTAAAGGGAGCAATGCAATGCTTGTCCGTTTTGAACCAGGCGAAGGAAAGTATTTAGTTTTCGGTGACCCTAAAAATAGAAAAGGAGCCTATCAATTAATTCCTGAAGGTGACAAAGGAGGTAAAAAGTATGTTACCTATGCGGGCAAAAAATATTCATTATCAGGCACCAGCGAGTATGTTTCTCTGACATTTAAAATGAAACGCCTTAATAAATTCCGTAAAGACGAGCGGGTTGTTAAAGGGATGAAACTTTAAGAAATAACTTCTTTATTTTCCTTTCCAACCAAATCAAGTTTGTTCTTTAACTCGATTTTTTGTTTTCTGTAATCGGCTTTAAACTGCTTTTCGATTGGTAACGAGGGTGGAAATTTTTCTTTGAGATGGTCAACCTGTTTGCCGTTTTTCCAGAAGCGGAAACAAACATGTGGCCCGGTTGCTAAACCGGTGCTACCAACATAACCAATAATATCGCCTTGCCTCACTCTATCGCCAACTTTGCAATTACGCTTGTTCATGTGTAAGTATTGAGTTGTAACGGTGCTGTTGTGTTTTACTTTTACAAAATTACCATTGTATTTGCTGTAGCTTGATGCGATAATTACGCCATCTCCAACTGCCATAATTGGTGTTCCTTTCGGTGCAGCATAATCGGTTCCGTAATGCGGTTTATTGCGTTTTTGAACAGGGTGATACCTTTTGAGCGTAAACCGTGAACTGATTCTACTAAACTTTAAAGGAGCTTTTAAAAATGCTTTTCTGAGGCTATTTCCTTCCTCATCAAAGTAATCTTCTTGACCATTTTGAGCAAAACTATAAGCATAGTAATCTTCACCCCAATGTGAGAAATTAGCCGCTATAATTTTTCCGATACCAATGGCTTCACCATCTACAACACGTTCTTCGTAAACCACTTTAAATCCATCTCCTTTTTGGATGCGGTAAAAATCAATTGTCCAAGCGTAAATGTTCGATAATTCTACCGCTAATTTCGGACTTACATTAGCATCAGCGAGGGTTTGATACAACGAAGAATTGATTGTTCCATAAGCGGTTTTTTCACGAATGGTAACTTCTTTCGCACCTTTGTACGCAGAAACGGTTGAATCTCCAATTTCGAAAACGATGTAATCAACAAGATTGGGCTGATAGACAAAATAGTTGGCCTTTTCGAGCGAATCGTTTGAGCAAAAAACATGATAAGTATTGCCAGACCTTATTTTTCGAACATCGAATATTTCTTTTGTCTCGCGAACTAACTTATCGATTATCGGGTACGGGATGTGATGTTTTAAAAGAATATCGGCTAAAAACTGATTGGGTTTAATTTTAGCTGTTACTACTTTAAATGAGTCGACACATAAACCAAATTCGTAAATGGGCTCAGGTATTGTCTCCACTTGTACTTCGGCAGCTTGTGCTTGTTGGCCATTATCGAAGCTAAAAAGCGATGAAACGGAAATACTAAGCACAGCAAGAAGCATTACAGTAATTGCGATATGTCTCATTTTAGTAGCCATTTATTTTTTGTCAATAACAGATTCAACCCAAGCTTTTCCCCAATTTTCGATTTCTTCTTTCGACCATAATTCAGGATAGAAAATTCTTTTTTGAAACCTTGGAGGTAAGTATTTTTGCCAATTTGTTCCGCCAGTAGCCGGAACGTCATCTTCCGTGTTTTGGAGATACCGAACAGCGGATTTGTAATGCGACAAGGGCCAGTTGATATTAATATTAACGTCTAATTGTCGAAGTTGGTTTCTCAATTCTTCATTATTTTGGTCTTCATCAGAAAGTTTTTGAAATTTTACCAAAATATTTTTCGTGCGATATTCTTTGGCCAACCCGACTAATTCTTTGGTGTATTTTTTCTCGAACTGCTTTAAAGTAAGTGTTTTTTTACCACTTTCACTTTCAATCGCTCCTTGTTTCCAGTATGAATAATTAAACATTTCTTCGATAGACGAATCAGTAATTGAGCCCACAAATTTATCTCTATGATTTTTGTCAACGATGTTATTAAAGCTGGTAGCACATATTTCGAGCATTCTGTATTGTGCCGATTGAAATCCACTTGCTGGAAGTAGTGCCATCCTAAAACGAAGGAATTGTCGCTTTTCCATACCTTGAACCATAATTTCGAAGGATTGGATAAGAGATTCGAAATACCGATTGATTCTATTTAATCGTTCAATAAAAAATCTGACATCCAGTTTTTTGTTCCAGCCTTTAAATTCTCCATTGTCGAGTACAATTTTGCCGTTACCTCCAATTTGTTCCATTTCCAACAAGGCCAATCTAAAATACAGTTCCGTAATTTGATGATACATGATAAAAATTTGTTCATCAGGGAAGTCGGTACGTGGAGTTTGTAAACTCAGTAAAGTGTCGGTATGGATGTAATCCCAGTAATTTAGAGGGTCGCTATACAAGAGGCCATCAAGATAAGACTCCATATCTTGTCCCATAGTTGCATACTTGTCTTGTAATTTTCCTATTCTATCCGTTATTCCTTTATCAAAATCCATGGTTCAGTTTTTCAAGCTAAACAAAGGAAAGGAAATAGAACGCTTGTGAGGTTTTGGGGTTAAAATTCTTGTTAACAGAATGGTGTGAAAATCGTAATCTCGTATGGGATTAATTTGCCAACCCTTCAGCTTGGGTTAGCTCCATTGTAACCGAGCCAATCAAAATTTTTGCTTCTGCTTTTACAGGAATTTTATTTGCATCGTTGCTTATCCAAACAGTAAGGTCGTCTTCGGTTTTAAATATTCTACCCTGTTGTACTAAAGGTGTAAATTTCATGCAATTGATTTTTCCGGATTTTACCTTTACCTCTTCAGTCCCCAAAAATTTTATGCTGAGTGGAAATATTTCATCATCAACAAAAGATTGAACAGTTACAATGTCTCCTTTTTTGATGTTGGTGAAATCGAAAGTTCTTGCGTAGAAAAATGCTGACATCATATCTTGCACATTTGTGGGCACGGTGTATTCTTTTTTATCTTGTGTTTTTACGACCTGTTTTTCAGGATAGAATTTATAGTCTTGTTTAAACTGGTATCCTCCTTCGTCAACATCTCTGAGAAATAGTCGAGGATGAAAAGTGTCTTCTTCAACAAAAGTTTCGTAACGGTCGCGCACCTTGTAAAAAGCATCCCAAAACGAAGAGCTTTGTCCAGTCCCAACAATGTGCAAAAGGGTTTTATTACCTAATTTTTTGGTTTCGTTACGAATTTCGATAGTAGCTGAGCCACCGCCTAAAATGCCATACGCCAATTTATAGTTTAGCTTTTCGCCTTTCTTAAAAGGGGCTATTTTAGCTTTTGGTAGGGCTTTATAAATAAGAGTTTCTTCAACATCAACCTCTGTGGGAGCGATAAACGGAGTTGTTGCCGCTAGACCAGTAATAACCAAAAGAAATAAAGCAAATCGTTTCATACTATTAATTTAACGAAACGAGTTTTCAAAGATTGTGCCGAACTGTTGTTAATTAACCATTTATACTCTAACTCCGATTACACAGACATCATCTATTTCCTTTCCAATCGTTCAAATATAAAACACGTGAAGAAGCGTTATATTACAACATTCACAATTTTCTTAGGCACGACAATTACCTTTTTAGGGGTTTTGCCTTCCAGCCATTTTTGCGAAAGTTCATGCGCCATAACTTCAGCCTCGATTTCGTCTTTAGAAAGAGTTGCAGGCAATTCTATTTTGAATCGCATTTTGCCATTAAACGAAACAGGGTAGGAGTGATTGTCTTCCACTAAATAGCTTGCATCGAATTTTGGAAACTTAGCGAAAGTAATAGAGGAATCATGCCCTAAATTCTTCCATAATTCTTCTGCAATATGTGGAGCATAAGGAGAAATAAGAATTGCGAACGATTCAAGTATTTCACGCTTGTTGCATTTTAAGTCGGTTAACTCGTTACAGAAAATCATAAAATTACTTACCGGTGTGTTGAATGAATACCGTTCCAAATCGTCTTCCATTTTTTGAATCATTTTGTGTAATGATTTCAATTCTGGTTTTGTTGACGCTTCGTCAGAAATACCATTGTCGGTAAATAACCTCCATAGTTTTTTCAAGAAACGGTGCGTACCTTCAATGCCCTTGGTGTCCCAAGGTTTATGTTGCTCCAAAGGCCCTAAGAACATTTCGTATAAACGCAATGTATCTGCTCCGTATCGTTCGCAAAGGTCGAACTTCACGGAAAAAGCCCTACACAACATGTGGAGGGTGACCATTATTCACTTGGAGTGAAAGTGCTAGACGGTAAAAAAATAAATGGCGTAACACGGTTC
>JAESTK010000134.1 GCA_016763645.1 Flavobacteriales bacterium | reverse complement strand
GTTACAAACAGATAGCTTTATTTCTGCGGCATCGTTCCAGGAAACTACTAAAGTATTGAACGAAGCAGCTGTAAAAGGAAAAGAAGACACCTTACTTGGCTTAAAAGAGAATGTTATTGTTGGTCATTTAATCCCTGCCGGAACTGGTATGAGAGAATATGAGAAAATAATAGTAGGCTCTAAAGAAGAGTATGAGGCGTTGAAAAACGCAGTTGACGAAACAGTAGAGATTGAAATAGAATCTTAAACAAATAGTAAAAGGCCCTCTTGTCATTCTCAACTCGATTGGGAATCTAGAGGGCTTTTTTGTATCTATGTTTCTCGTTTTTTAATAAACACCAAAACCAAAAACTAAACAATCATGGCTGACGAAAAAGAAGAATTAAAACCAGGACAAATTAACATAGAGTTAACAGAGGAAATGGCGGAAGGCACATACACTAACTTGGCAATCATTACACATTCGAATTCTGAATTTGTTATCGATTTTGTTAGAGTAATGCCAGGAACGCCTAAAGCAAAAGTTAAATCGAGAGTATTGCTTACACCTCAGCATGCGAAACGCTTAATGAAAGCATTACAAGACAACGTGGTTAAGTTTGAGCAAATGCACGGCCCCATAAAAGATATTGAGCCAGTAGCAGGAACTGCCATACCCATGAATTTTGGTGGGCCAACGGGAATGGCTTAGGCGCTAAGTTATTTTTTTAGATTTTTTTCTTTAACAGGCTCGAGTATCTGTTGATAGGATAGGAAGAGCCCAGCTATTTATGTCATAGTACTCATCCGTTGGAATACTATTGCAGGTATTACAGAGCGGAACTATATACGATACATTACTTGAATTACCTTGATAATTTATCACATGACCTCCAACAGTTGCTGAATTACCACACCGTTTTCTTACACATGTTGTGAAAGTTGAATTTGTCGCTTTCTCCCAATGTTCTTCGCAACTATCGCATCCACAACTTGGTGGTCGATATCCAGTAATATTTTTTACTTTCATAATTTTACGTTGTTTATTTTTTTACAAATCTCGCTTTTCTACACCTACCTCACAAGAGTTAAAAGACTCAACTGAAGAAAACATTCCAGGTGTTTTTGGGCTAAATTACCCCATTCCTTACCGCAAATGTGCCTAAACCAATGGAGTTTTTTACTTGTAATTTGTGCAATAGCTTATTTCTATAGTTACCAACGGTACGGTGGCTTAGCTTTAGTTTTTCAGCAATTTCATTATTAGTAAACTCTTGAGCTATCAATTTTAATATTTGAACTTCTCGTTTCGACAGGTGTTTCTGTAATGGAATATATTCATTTAGTTCCCAATCTTCAATATGTTCTATTGGCTTGTCTAAGTTTGATTTTAAGGCATGAGTAACATCATTGCAGTAATACTTTCCGAAGGTGGCAACGGCCATTATTGCTGTTATAAGCTCTTCTGCGGTAGAGTTTTTTAATACGTACCCCAACGCTCCCGCTTCAATCATTTGTTGAATAATGAAGTCTTCATTATGCATGCTTAGTGCCAAAATTCTAACACGCTTAATATTATTTTTTAATATTTTAGTAACGGTAATTCCATTTCGTTTAGGCAGATTAATGTCAAGCAAAATTATATCGTAGTTTTTTTTATAGGCCATTTCAACTGCTTCTATCCCATCACAAGCTTCATCTATTTCGGCTTTAAACATACTTTGATTGCCTAGCACCAATTTAATACCGTCCCGAACAATTTCGTGGTCTTCCGCAAAAAGAATTTTAATTGTCTTCATCTTTGAATGTTAATTAACAAAATGGTTCCATTAGGTTACTAATCGCCTCAATATCCAATACCCAGATCCTTTAGGTTTCGCTGTATCGGTATATTTCTTCACATTTTCGGTTATGATTTAATTCAAATTTAGAAAATCCACTGTATCAATTTTCATATCACACTGAAAATAAGGCTTTATACTTATTATAATAAGCGTTAAAACTTACTGTTTCTAATCACATGAGTCAATTGACTTTTTTATTACTCAAAACTTCAATTTAGTTTTGACCAAACCCTAAAACTAATAGTTATGTTTCCAAAAAGTCTTAATCTTGAAACCACAATTTTCACATTCTTTTTCATATTCTCATTGTCCATTACTGCGCAAACACTCTGTAACGGAATTGCACAAGTAAAAAAAGACTCTTTATATGTTATTGAAGGGCAAAGTATGGATATAGGTTTGGCACCTGTTGCTGGAATATCTTATGATTGGAGTCCCAATAAAGATTTAGATAATAACAATAAAGCAAACCCCAAAGCTAACCCTGTGGAAACTATAGAGTACAAGCTAACAGCTACTGCACTTGCAACAAAAAGCACCACCACTACAATAGACATTAGTGAACTACCTGCTGGTGTTTATTTGGTAGCTGTAACCCAAACTGATAAAACGGTTTTCCAACAAAAAATAGTTATCAGGCGTTAATTCGTAACCACGACTTTTTTCAAATACGCTTTTTCTTCTGTTTCAAATACGAAGAAATATACTCCCTGCGGGAAAATTGATATATCTACTTGCATGAAATTATTTGATCGTTGCTGCGTAAAGATCAGCTTACCTGCAAAATCAAAAATGGTTAATTGTGAAGTTGAGGGCGTTATTCGACTAAAATCAATATTCACAAATTCAGAAGTGGGGTTCGGATAGATAATAATTGGGTTTTCTAATTCTTCGTTTTCGAGTTTATATTTCCATATTTTGTTACTTCTTGTTTGGCTGCTATCAAGGCCGTTTACAAAGTACACTTCATTATTTATTCGAAAACTTGCCATACCACGAATTGGGGTAGAGGGTAATGAACTAATTTTTCCCCAACTATTTTCAACCGAATTATATTGCCAACATTCGGAAACAAACTTAGATTCGGTTTGCCCACCAACGACAAGTGCTTTTGTGCCACACGCTTCCGCTTTGGAGTGCTTTCTACCGTCAGTAGGTAAAGAAGCAATAGCAATCCATTCGTCTGAGGCGAAATGGTATTTCCAAAATTCGTTGAAATAGTTTAAGTCTAAATCGATTCCCAATCCAACAAACCCATCGCCACCAATAATAAATTCTACCGATTCGAATTGTTTTCTAGGAAAAGGAGCGACTTCGGTCCATATATCTGTTTGTGGATTGTATTTCCAAAAATCTGCAAAACACGAATCGGAATTAGTTCCTGTGCCGAAAAATCCGTAGTCGTTAATCGAAAACCCGATAGCAGAATATCTTCCTGAATTTGGAACATCGGCTTTTTGTGTCCAAGTATCCGTACTTGGGTTGTATTGCCACAATTCATTAAGAGGTTTTCCGAATTTGCTTCTCCCTCCGATTAAATAGCCTATTCCGTCTATTACAAAGCTAGAGCAGTATTGCCTTTCAATTCCTGGAAGTGGCGATACTTCTGTCCAAATTCCATTTTCGTATTTCCACCAATCGTTGTAATCTTTAAAATCATTATCTCTACCTGTTCCGAAATAACCTACGTTATTAATAGAAAACGCAACGCCATCGTCTCTCGAATTGTCAGGGAAACTGGTTCCATTTTGCCAATCTTGGGCAAACACAAGACTACTGACAAGGAAAAATAATGAGGTATGAATTAATCGTTTGATACTGAAAATTAATAGATGACTACATCATAACTGAAAATAAACGATTTTCGTATGAGTAGTTCTAAAACTATGGTTCAACAAACAGCTCGTTTGTTGAACCAATATAAGTAAGAATTTCTTCAGCACCTATTCTGTGAGAAGAAGAAGTAAAGAACCGCTGCGGAAGTTCTTCCCAATCTTGTAATAAGCGATTTTTATACATCTCCATATTCTTTTTAAAGATGTTGTCAGTCAGCTTATCCATCTTGGTAAAGATGATAGAAAAAGGAATTTGGTTTGTTGCCAACCATTCCATAAACTCTAAATCAATTTTTTGTGGTTCGTGCCGTGAGTCAATCAAGACAAATAATGTCATTAAATTTTTTCTATCTAGTAGATACTCATTGGTAAATCCAACCCACTTTTCTTTATCCTTCTTCGAAACCTTGGCATAACCATATCCTGGTAAATCGACCATATACCATTCTTCATTAATCGTAAAATGATTTATGAGTTGCGTTTTCCCTGGCCGGCCAGAAATTTTTGCCAATGCTTTTTTGTTAGTCATCATATTAATAAGTGATGATTTCCCAACATTAGACCTTCCTATAAAAGCATATTCGGGCTTGTCTGGTTTAGGACACTTACTTGCCTCAGCACTACTTTTAAAAAAGGTCGCGGTGATTATTTTCATTCAACTCTAGTTGCCAGTTACTAAAAACTAGTAACTAAAATGTTTACTAAGAATACAATTTATCCAGCCAATTACTATACAAGTTGTTGAACTCTTGCGGCTGTTCCATCATCGGAGCATGACCACATTCATCGACCCAAAACAAATCTGCTTTAGGCAATAACTCTTTAAATTCTTCGGCTACTTCTGGTGGGGTAATAGTGTCATTTTTTCCCCAAATTAAACAAACAGGGATGTTTAAGGCGGGTAGATCTTTGGCTACGTTATGGCGAATAGCAGATTTAGCAAGCGCCAAGGTGCGTAAAGCACTCGCTCGGTCATTTACAATTTCATAACACTCATCAACTAATTCTTTTGTGGCGTGTTTTGCGTTATAAAATGTTAACCCTACTTTTTCTTTAATGTATTCGTAATCTTCTCTTCTGGGGAAAGAACCCCCCATTGCATTTTCGTATAGCCCAGAACTTCCTGTTAGTGTAAGTGAATTTACTGAGCTTAGATATTTTGTTGTGTAAATTAAACCAACATGCCCGCCTAATGAATTCCCTAATAAGTTAACTTTTTCGTAGCCCTTAAATTCGATAAATTCTCGAATAAACTTCGTTAGATTTTTAACGTTTGTATTGATTACCGGCAGCTCATATATTGGCATCATTGGTATCACTACAGTGTAATTTTTGCAAAAATGCTCAACCACATCTTTAAAATTACTTAGCGCACCAAACAATCCATGAAGTACTACAATCACTGGACCTTCTCCTTTTTCTAGGTATTTAAACCCTCCTTCCTCTTTAATGCTTAATTCCATTCAGTAAATACGAATGTGCCAAATTTAGTTAAAAAACACTTATGAAAATAGTCAATAAGTCGAACTGAATTTAAACAAGCACTTGTTTAAAACAGTAAACAAGTACCCCCACTATTTTATTAGAACTAAAATCACTCTAAACCCCCTTTTCCTATTGAAATAATTGCAAATTCTGAAACCTTTGAAATCATCATTCGTTAAAAAGTTTTCAACAAAGTGGTATAAAGTGGTAAGTAGTGGTAAATCGTGTCATATTCTTTCTACTTTTACCCCCAATTATTAGTGAATGATAAACCTACTGGGCGAATACGACTGCAAGATTGATAGCAAAGGGCGATTCATGTTTCCGGCTGGCTTGAAAAAGCAACTGGGAACAGAAGCTGAAAAAGGCTTCGTTGTGAATCGAAATCTCCATGCCGATTGTCTTGTTGTTTATCCGATTGACGAGTGGGAGAAATTAAATCGTGGTCTTCGAAAGTTAAATCGATTGATTAAGAAGAACGATGATTTTGTGAGGCGTGTCATGGGTGGCGCAACTCCAGTTTCTCTCGATGGTGTCGGACGTTTTTTGGTTCCAAAGCCATTGGCTTCGAGTGCTGAAATCGTAAAAGAAGTCGCAGTAGTAGGTAGTGGGGGTGTTATCGAGATTTGGAACAAATCCAAACGCACCAATGCGATGAGCCAAGATTTAGATATCGAAGCTTTAGCAGAGGAGGTTATGGGAGATGTTTCATTTGGAGATGAGTAGCAAAGAATATCATTTACCCGTTCTTTTACATGATTGTTTAAATGGTTTGTTGATTGATTCTTCTGGAATCTATGTTGATGTAACTTTTGGTGGAGGAGGTCATTCAAACGCAATTCTCGAAAAATTAGATTCGGGACGTTTAATTGGGTTTGACCAAGATGCTGATGCATTACAGAATGTGCCAAAAGATGACCGATTCACTTTAGTTCCTCAAAACTTTAAGTATTTAAAAAATAACCTACGGTTGTTAGGGTGCTCTAAAATAGACGGGATTATTGCTGATTTAGGTGTTTCTTCTCATCAATTCGATATTCCCGACAGGGGTTTTTCAATTCGATTCGATGCAGAGCTGGATATGCGAATGGATCAGCGCTCGAAATTGACCGCAGCTCAAATTCTAAATGAATACTCCGAAGATGATTTGTATCGAATATTTCGGTCTTACGGTGAAGTGAGAAGCTTGGGGAGGTTAGTTTCAACTATTTTGAGTGCAAGAGCTGAAGAGAAAATCAAAACAGTATTTCAATTTAAAGAAATGATTGCTGATTGTATTGATAAGCGAAAGCCGTCTCAGTATTTAGCTCAAGTTTTTCAAGCACTTCGAATCGAGGTTAATGACGAAATGAATGTTCTGCAGGATTTTCTCAAACAAACTGCGGATGTGTTAAAACCTGGCGGAAGATTGGTGGTAATGTCTTATCACTCTTTAGAAGATCGACTGGTCAAGAACTTTATCAAATCAGGAAATTTCGAAGGAAAAGTGGAGCAAGACTTTTACGGAAATGTAATCAAGCCATTTAAAGCAATCAACACTAAAGTAATCACTCCCTCGGAAGAGGAACTGAAAATAAATAACCGCGCCCGGAGCGCAAAATTGAGAATAGCAGAAAAGCTATGATGAGAGTAGTAAAAAATAAGGCAGGAGCAAAAAAGGCGAAGAAGCAAGGCTTCTTTAAGTCCTTGGTTGGCCTAGTAAATGGAAATGCATTAGCTCGAGAAGAGTTTGTCGTTCACTTGCCTTACATGATGTTTTTAGCCCTCATAGCATTGGTATATATTATTAATGGGTATTGGGCAGAAAGTGCTGTGCGTAACATCAATCGCTCATCAATTGAGCTGAAAGAAATGCGCTCGGAGTGTATCACCACAAAATCAGATTTAATGTACATCAGTAAACAATCGAAAATCGCTGGAATTGTTGAAGAAAGAGGGTTAGGATTGAAGGAATCGTACACTCCGCCTAAAAAAATTGTTGTTAAATCACAAGAATACTCAGCTGTCGAGTAGCGAAAAATGGAGGAAAGAAAAGACATATTATGGCGTGTATACTTGGTGTACTTCTTTATGTGTCTTTTTGGGGCGACTATAATTGGGCGTGTAGTTTTTATTCAGTTTGTTGAAGGTGACAAGTGGATTGCTAAAGCTGAAAACACAACAACCAAGTTGATGGATATTGAGGCAGCTCGTGGAAACATCTACGCAGAGGACGGAAGTTTACTTGCGACATCAATTCCGATTTACGAAGTCCGGTTTGACCCGAACTGTGAAGCACTTAACGGCAACGTTTGGGATGACAATATTGACTCTCTCTGTATTAAGCTTTCCGAGTTATTCGATGATAAAACGCCAACCGAATATAAGCGAGAACTAATTGCTGCAAAAGAAAATGGAGCGCGCTATCATTTAATTAAACGAAAGGTAAAATATACGCAACTGAAAAAAATGCGTGATTTTCCAATTTTCGAAAAAGGAAGGTATAAAGGTGGTTTCATTTTTATGCAGCAAAATAAACGTCAAAAACCATTTCGTCAGTTAGCTGCCAGAACTATCGGTTACGATAGAGAGGATGTAAAGCCAGTTGGTTTGGAGGGTGCTTATCGAACGGAGTTAAAAGGTGTTAAGGGAGTTCGACTAATGCAAAAAATTGGTGGTGGGAATTGGATGCCGCTAAATGCTGATAACGAAATTGAGCCAGAGGATGGATGTGACATCATTACAACAATTGATGTTAATATACAAGATGTTGCACATCGCGCCTTGATGGAACAGCTGAAATTACACAATGCCGATCACGGATGTGTAGTGCTGATGGAGGTGCAAACGGGTGATGTTAAGGCAATCGTAAATCTTTCAAGAGGGAAGGATGGTACATACTATGAAGAATATAATTATGCCATTGGAGAAAGTACAGAGCCGGGTTCAACGTTTAAACTGGCTTCAGTTATCGCTGCACTAGAAGAAGGGTTGGTCGATATTTCAGATAGTGTAGAAACGGGCAAAGGTCGCTACAAGTTTTACGATCAAGTAATGGTCGATTCCAAATATGGCGGTCATGGAAAGATAACATTCGGTGAAGCCTTGGTTGTGTCGTCAAACATTGGAATTTCAAAGGCGATTAACGATGCATATTCAAAAAATCCGCAAGCATTTATAGATCGATTATATAAAATGAATCTCCAACAGTCTTTGGGTATTGAGATAGCAGGAGAAGGCCATCCGCTAATCAAAAATACAAAAGACAAATCGTGGTCCGGAGTAACACTTCCTTGGATGTCGATAGGTTACGAAGTGCAATTAACGCCATTGCAAATTTTAACTTTTTACAATGCAATTGCAAACGATGGAAGAATGGTAAAACCAAAGTTTGTCAGCGAAATTCAGATGCGTGGTAAAACTATTCGAAGGATTAAAACTCAGGTAATAAATGAGTCGATTTGTTCTAAAACAACTATTGAAAAGGTAAAACCTCTGCTTGAAGCTGTTGTTGAACATGGAACGGCAAGAAACCTTAAGGCAGCTCACTTTAAAATAGCAGGAAAAACAGGAACGACCCAAATATCAAACGATAAATATGGGTACTACTCAAAGGAAGGAAAAAGCCACCAAGCTTCTTTTGTTGGGTACTTTCCCGCAGAGGCCCCCAAGTATTCTTGTATCGTAGTAGTAAATGCTCCATCGAATAATGTGTATTACGGAAACTTGGTTGCTGGGCCAATTTTCAAGGAAATTGCGGATAAAGTTTATGCCAATAGCGTTGAGATACATGAAGAATTACAGCAACAGAAACTGATAGCGAATAGTGCTATTCCAATATCGAAAAATGGGAGCCAAAAAGACTTGGTAAAAGTGTTCAAGAGATTAGATGTTGAAATTAATGTTCAGTCGGTTGATAACGAATGGGCTATCACAAGAACAGGAGAGGAATCTGTTGAAATTCAAGTAAGAAAAATTGTCAAAGGGTTAGTTCCGAACGTGATCGGAATGGATGTTACCGATGCTGTTTTTGTATTAGAAAATGCGGGAATAACAGTTAGAATTAAAGGAAAAGGAACAATTAAATCTCAATCGATTAAACCAGGGTTAAGAGTTGAACAAGGGGACCAAATATTATTGGAATTGTCGTAATGAAATTACTGAAAGACATATTGTATAAAGCGGGTATCGATGAGGTTGTTGGTTCAACGAATGTTGCCATCGAGAAAATTTGTTTCGATTCGCGCGCGGTTACAAAATTGAGTTTGTTTGTTGCTGTTCCGGGTACTCAGGTTGATGGCCATGATTTTATTGAGAAAGCCATTGAAGATGGTTCTGTCGCAATTGTTTGCGAAACGCTTCCTAAAAATCTGAATAGCAAAATCACATATATCAAAGTTACAGACTGTAGCAGAGCGCTAGGTTTTATTGCTTCAAACTTTTATGAGAACCCATCAGAAGAAATAAAATTAGTTGGAGTTACTGGAACCAATGGTAAAACAACAACCGCCACTTTGTTGTACGATCTGTTTAAGTCGTTAGGTTATAAAGTTGGGTTGCTTTCAACAGTTCGAAATATGATTGGCAATGAAGAAATTCCGGCCAGCCATACAACACCAGATTCATTACAATTAAATGCTCTTCTAATGGAAATGGTTGGTAAGGGCTGTTCTCATTGTTTTATGGAAGTTAGCAGTCATGCTATCGACCAAAACAGAATTGCAGGGTTAGAATTCGATGGAGCGGTTTTTACGAATATCACACACGACCACTTAGATTATCATAAAACTTTTGATGGCTATATAACTGCAAAAAAGACATTTTTTGACGGTTTGAGTGATAATGCTTTTGCATTGATAAATGCGGATGATTCTCATGGTGCTGTGATGGTGCAAAATTGCAAAGCGAAAAAATACACCTACGCATTAAAAACGATGGCGGATTTCAAATGTCGAATTATCGAAAATCAGTTTGATGGGTTGGTGTTGAGTATCGATAATAGTGAGGTTTGGACCAAATTAATTGGTTCTTTTAACGCATACAATCTGTTAACCATTTACGCTGTTTCCACTCTTCTAGGCGAAGAGAAAATGGATGTGCTCACTTCATTAAGTAAGTTAATTTCGGTTGAAGGTCGGTTCGAGCATTTTAAAACAGAGAACAACATTACTGGAATTATCGATTACGCTCACACGCCCGATGCGCTCAAAAATGTACTAAAAACGATAAACGATATCCGTACAGGTAACGAACAAGTAATTGCTGTTGTTGGTTGTGGTGGGGATAGAGACGCAGATAAACGTCCAAAAATGGCAGGAATAGCAAGTGAATTGGCAACTAAAGTTGTGTTTACTTCTGACAATCCTCGCTCTGAAAATCCCGCTGCAATTATCGAAGACATGCAAAAAGGTGTTGAGCCACAATACTATAAAAAAACGCTTTTGATAACCGACAGAAAGGAAGCTATTAAAGCGGCAAGTGCAATGGCTACAGAAGGCGATATTATACTAATTGCAGGGAAAGGGCATGAAAAATATCAAGAGATAAATGGTGAAAAATTGCCATTCGATGATATGGAAACTTTAGTACAAATGCTTCAAATCGTAACCGGCTGATGTTGTATTCGTTGTTTCAAATATTGCAAGAAATGAACGTTCCTGGAGCGGGGGTGTTCGGATATATTTCTTTTAGGGCAGCAATGGCGGCAGTGGCTTCGCTCATCATTAGCTTGGTATTCGGAAAGAAAATAATTGCCTTTTTATTAAAAAAACAAGTTGGTGAAACCGTTCGAGATTTAGGTTTAGAAGGGCAAATTGAAAAACAAGGTACTCCAACAATGGGAGGCTTAATAATAATTGCAGCAATTGTAATCCCTACGCTTTTGTTCGCTAGGCTAGACAATATCTACATCATCCTTTTACTAGTAACAACGATTTGGCTGGGACTAATTGGCTTTGTTGATGATTACATCAAGGTCTTTAAGAAAAACAAAGATGGATTAGCGGGCCGTTTCAAAGTGGTTGGTCAAGTAGGGTTAGGTCTTGTTGTTGGTTTCACAGTTTACTTTCATCCAGATATAAAAACTCGTGTTGAAATTCCTGCGGAAGTGGTTGCACAAGTTGATGCGTCTTTGGTTACCGAAATCACTAATGACAATGGTGAGATTACTTATTTACTAGACAGAAAATCACCAAATACAACAATTCCTTTTGTAAAGAATAATGAGTTCAATTACTCTTCAGTACTTGGGTGGATAAGTGATGATTTAAGAAATTACACATGGATTGTTTATGTGTTGGTGGTCATTTTTATCATCACAGCAGTGTCGAATGGTGCCAATTTAACCGATGGAATAGACGGGTTGGCAACAGGTACTTCGGCTATCATTATGTTAACCATTGGCGTGTTTGTTTACCTCTCGGGTAACGTGATGTTCGCTGATTATTTGGACATTATGTACATCCCAAACATTGGCGAATTGACTGTTTTTGTGGCAGCATTCATTGGCGCTTGTATCGGGTTTTTGTGGTATAACGCATACCCAGCTCAAGTTTTTATGGGTGATACAGGAAGTTTAGCTATTGGAGGAATTATAGCAACACTTGCCATCTTGGTAAGAAAAGAATTGCTAATACCGGTTTTATGCGGGGTATTTTTTATCGAAACTATTTCTGTGATGCTGCAAGTGGGGTATTTCAAATACACCAAAAAGAAGTTCGGTGAGGGAAAACGAATTTTCCTGATGGCGCCTTTGCACCATCACTATCAGAAAAAAGGATTACACGAATCAAAGATTGTTTCACGGTTTTGGATTGTAGGCATTATGCTAGCAATCCTGACAGTTGTAACACTCAAGTTGAGATAATGTGATGAAGAGTTTAGTTGTTCTCGGAGGAGGCGAAAGCGGTGTTGGAGCAGCTAAACTTGGAGTAAAAAAAGGATATAAAGTATTTGTTTCTGATAAAGGTCAGATCAAAGAAAAGTATAAAAAAGTTCTTTCAAATC
>JAESTK010000320.1 GCA_016763645.1 Flavobacteriales bacterium | reverse complement strand
ATTATCGACTTCCCTTGGCAAGCCCAACTAGTAGTTGTTGCTCCACCTTGCGAAAAACCAAGTACGTTAACAGTAGCGTTTTTTCTGTCAATTTTAGAGAAAATAGATTTGTATACCCTGTCAAGGTAATTTACATAATCGTCAATATCGCTTAGTCGGTCTTCTTTTGTCATCCAACTTGCACCAACCCTTCCTGAAAAACCATTAAGATAATATCGATGAAAGCCTTCTGGAGCAACTATGTATGTATTTTCATCTTCTAAGACATTAAAATTTCTTAAAAAATAATTAGCGAGTTGCCCGTAGCCATGGCAGACAATCCAAACCGATGTAGTTTTTTTAGATAAAGAACCGAGTGAGAAATATCGTCCTGTTTTCGTTATCTGTATTGAATGCTCCTCCATTGTGCTAAGGTAATGTTTATTACTTTTGTTTGCCATGAGTGAAAAAGAAAATTTGTTTAGTGAATTTTGCTTAACGAGTGATGAAGAGTGGGAAGAGGTCATTCATAAATCCCTAAAAGGAAAAGATTATCAGAGTGCGCTAATCTGGAAAACAGACGAAGGTTTTGATGTGAAACCTTATTACCGAGAAAGAGATGTTTCTGATGCCCCGATTGGTAATTACAAAACGGATAACAATAACTGGGAAATCCGGCAAGATATTACAGTAAAAGATGCAGAACTGGCTAATAAAGCTGCGTTAACTGCTTTAAATGGAGGCGTAAATTCCATTAGCTTTTCTTCAATGATAGACTTGGAAACGAGGTTAAAAGGAATAGTTCCAGAGTATATTTCTGTTAATTTTCCTTCTTCAGAAGACATTACAAAGACATGTGATAAGTTCATCCAGTTTTGTGAAAATAATAGTTTTGACTCTGCAAAGGTTAACGGTAGTTTCGAAAATGAAAATTGCGACAAAGAGCTTTTCGACAAAGTAATTGACAATTTGCCCCTTTTTCGATGTCTAGCAATTACAACTCAAAAAGAAAGTATTACCGAACAGCTATGCGATATACTTGAGCAAGCAGAAAATAAAGTAAACCAATTGATTGCTGAAGGGTTGACAATTGATGAAATTGCTCCGAGAATTCAATTTACATTATCCATTGGTGAAAATTACTTTTTTGAGTTAGCAAAAATTAGAGCACTGCGCGTTCTTTGGGTTAATTTAGTAAATAAGTTTAGCCCAAAAAAGGAATCTTCAAAATCATGTTTTATACATTGTTTTACCTATTTGAAGAGCAAAGAAGAAAAAGACTACACGAATATGCTTCGTGCGACAACACAATCCATGTCAGCAGTGTTAGGAGGGTGCGACAGCTTGTCTGTTACTCCATTTGATGGCTCTGATTCTGATTTTTCTCTGCGTATCGCTCGAAACGTACAGTTAATTTTACAAGAAGAATCGTATTTCGATAAAATTGCTGACCCCGCAGGTGGTTCATATTATGTTGAATCACTAACTAGTCAATTAGTTAAGAAAGTTGTTCCTTCTGTAGATAAAGAAAATCGTGATAGTAAAGAAAAAAATAGTGAGAGCGGATTGCTCTGGAAGACACCTGAGGGAATTGAATTGAAATCACACTTTACAAAGGCCGATTCAGATAAATTATCTCATTTGGGTTTTGGAGCTGGTGTTGCACCATACTTACGCGGTCCATATCCTACAATGTATGCGGTACGCCCTTGGACAATCAGGCAATACGCTGGGTTTTCTACTGCGGAAGAGTCAAACGCGTTTTATAGAAAAAACTTAGCCGCGGGGCAAAAAGGTCTTTCTGTTGCTTTCGATTTGGCCACGCACCGTGGTTACGATTCCGACCACCCAAGAGTAGAAGGCGATGTGGGTATGGCAGGAGTTGCGATTGATTCTATTTTGGATATGAAAATTTTGTTCGCCCAAATTCCGTTAGATAAAATGTCAGTTTCTATGACTATGAATGGAGCTGTGCTTCCAATTTTAGCGTTTTATATTGTTGCTGGTATAGAGCAAGGCGTGAAATTAGAAGAGTTGTCGGGCACTATTCAGAACGATATTCTGAAAGAGTTTATGGTGCGGAATACTTACATATATCCGCCCAAGCAATCGATGCGAATCATTGCCGATATATTTAAATTTACATCTAATAAGATGCCGAAATTTAACTCAATAAGTATTTCTGGCTATCATATGCAGGAGGCGGGAGCTACGGCAGATATAGAATTAGCTTACACACTTGCTGACGGTCTGGAGTACTTGAAAACAGGTATTGAAGCTGGCTTAAAAATTGATGATTTTGCACCACGTTTGTCCTTCTTTTGGGCAACGGGAATGAATCATTTTATGGAAATCGCAAAAATGCGAGCTGCTAGAATGCTTTGGGCTAAATTGGTGAACCAATTTAATCCAATAAATCCAAAATCGTTGACATTGAGAACGCATTGTCAAACATCTGGTTGGAGCCTAACCGAACAAGATCCTTACAATAATATTGCCCGAACATGCATAGAAGCAATGGCTTCAGCAATGGGCGGAACTCAGTCGCTACATACCAATGCGCTAGATGAAGCAATAGCGTTGCCAACAGATTTCTCAGCAAAAATCGCTCGTGATACACAAATTTATCTTCAAAAAGAAACCGAAATTTGTAGAACGGTCGACCCTTGGGGAGGTTCGCATTACGTTGAGCACCTAACGAGTGAATTAGCTAATAAAGCATGGGGACACCTTCAAGAAATTGAAGAATTGGGTGGCATGGCAAAAGCTATTGAAACTGGAATTCCTAAAATGAGAATTGAAGAAGCTGCAGCTCGTAAGCAAGCTAGAATAGACTTAGGAAAGGATGTTATTGTGGGCGTAAATCGATTTCAAGTTGAGCAAGAAGAGCAACTCGATATTCGAGAAGTTGATAACACCAAAGTGCGTGAATCGCAAATTGCTCGTTTGAAAAAATTAAAAGCAGAACGCAACGAAGATGATGTTCAAATGGCTTTGGGAGCTATAACCGAAAGTGCAAAATTGGGCGATGGTAATTTATTAGAGTTAGCTATTGATGCGGCTCAAAAGCGAGCATCGTTGGGTGAAATTTCAATGGCGCTAGAAAAAGTATATGGTCGTTATAAGGCTGAAATTCGTTCTATATCAGGAGTTTATTCATCAGAATCTATGGGAAATAATGATTTTAAAAAAGCGCAAGAGCTGGCTAACAAATTTGCTGAATTAGAGGGCAGGAGACCAAGAATTATGGTTGCCAAAATGGGGCAAGATGGGCACGACCGTGGTGCTAAAATTATAGCTACTTCGTTTGCCGATATTGGTTTCGATGTTGACATTGGTCCCTTGTTTCAAACCCCAGAAGAAGCCGCGAAACAGGCAATGGAAAATGATGTTCATATTTTGGGAATATCATCTTTGGCAGCAGGGCACAAAACGTTAGTACCTAAAGTTATCGCAGAGCTAAAAAACTTGGGTAGAGAAGATATTATGGTTATTGCGGGTGGAGTAATCCCTCAGCAGGATTATGATTTTTTGTATAAAGCAGGAGTTTCAGGAGTCTTTGGTCCTGGAACAGTTAAACCTAAGGCAGCACAGGAGATATTAAACAAATTGATTCAAAAAGTTCAATAATTAATTGAAAAACTATCCTCAAAAAATACTATTAGCTTGGTCTGAAGCGATTGCTGGAAATACTAAAATCCGTGATTTTCTCACCAAAAATGGTTACCCTGAATTAGGAATGTTTTGTTTCGCGTTGCGAAATCAAGATTCAGCGAGAACTTGGCTAGTAGAAAATAAACACATGGCCTTAATGGCATTAATTAATGGGGTAGAAGGAAGTGAAGATGCTATAGTCTGGTTAAAAAACTCGGGTTTCAAAACTTTATCGATGGTCGCTTTAGCTGGGGATAATGACTTACCGGCCTTTAATTGGCTGAAAAATAAGGACATTCTTTTTGCTAAAATCGCGAAAGAGATTAGAATCGTAAAAAACGAAATTGAGGACAATAATGCTGATCCGCACAGAAGAGGAAGCAATTAGTTTTGCTAGTATAGAGCAATCTTTAGTTCTTGTTATTCATTGAGAACCTAACAAATACTTTCTGCACCTTTTCGGATAACTAAAAAAAATATCCGAAGTAACGTTAATTCATTTCACATAGGTTCTTCATTTTTAAGAAAAGAACCTGCGGCTTAAACGGTTTTGATAAATAGTCATCGGCCCCTGATTTTTTACATTTTTCTACTTCCCCTTTTGCAGCATGAGCAGTTAAAGCCAGTATGGGTATGTTTTGTTTATCGGAATCTGTGTTGTTTCTAATGTGTTCCATTGCAGAATATCCGTCCATTATCGGCATTTGCATATCCATAAGTATGATATCAAAGGCTTCATGGTTCAGTATGTCAATAGCTTCTTTACCATTATTCGCAACAATGATACGCGCCCCTGCATTTTCAACAAGGTCAGTGGTAACCATTTGATTAATGGGGTTGTCTTCGGCTAACAATACCGTTAACCCTTTCAGGCTAGTATTGTTATCGTTGTCTTCTGTTTTTTTACTTTCTACAAGATCTGACTTTTGTGTTTTTTCTATGTTATATGGAATTACGACTGTAAAAGTGGTTCCTACTCCAATCTTACTTTCAATAGCTAAGTCGCCATTTTGCAATTCGATAAGTTTTTTTACGATTGTAAGTCCCAAGCCTGTTCCGCCATGTTTTCTTGTGGCGTCTCCTATTGCCTGTGTAAAAGCATTACATATAGATGGAAGTTTAGCTTCCTCTATACCGATACCCGTATCGGTAATTTTAAGTTCTACCCAAACCGTTGAAGCGCTATTTTTTTTTACTGATACAGATACCTTGACCTTCCCTTTATCAGTAAATTTAATCGCATTTCCAATTATATTGTA
This sequence comes from Flavobacteriales bacterium, assembly GCA_016763645.1. GTDB lineage: Bacteria > Bacteroidota > Bacteroidia > Flavobacteriales_G > NORP312 > NORP312. The sequence goes on along the minus strand of JAESTK010000320.1, from coordinate 3,442 downwards.
TAGTATCTGGGCTAGCCGAGCAGCATCGCCAATAATTACTTCAGGCAGCTGGGTATCAATTATTTTTTCCAATACAAGGTTCTTTTCGATAGCTTTATTATTCATTATTTTTAAAACTTCTGATATGGTTTCTTTGATTTTGAAGTTTTTGGTTTGAATAAAAAGTTTTCCCTCTTCAATTTTTGAGAGATCTAAAATATCATTAATTACTACCATAAGTATTTCTGAAGAAATTATAGCTGAATGGAGATATTCCTTCTGTTTGTCCGTTACGTCAGTGCCCATCAATAAATGAATCAGTCCGATTATTCCGTTTAATGGCGTTCGGATTTCGTGGCTCATGTTAGCGAAAAACTGTGATTTGGCTTTTAGTGATTGCTCTGCTATTTCTTTTGATTTTTGTAATTCTTGGAAGGTCGCTAATCCTGTTCGTGTCACTAGGTAAACAAAGATTGCCCCAAAGAAGAAAATGACACCAGCAAGCAGCTCCAGCAAACTACCTTGTCCTATAAACACAACATATGCAGCTCCTAAGTACCCGAAAAAGAAGAAAATCATTAACATAGACAAGTTCCTCCAACTTCTACGAAATTTTTGATCTGAGAGCAGAAAAAATATCTTTCGTGTAAGATGTGCCGCTAGTATTAATACTCCTCCTCCAAAAAGAATTAACCCAATTACTAAATTATCTTGATATTCCATTTTTTTACTTATCCATGTTCCTATTATATTTCCACTTTTTTGCGACTACTCCATTATACGCGTAAGAATTTTTAGTTTAACCTAAATTTTCTGTTAATCTGCAATATGTTTCTGTGAATGGAGTGTGTTAATCATGTTAGTGGCATTGTAACGGGTAACCTTGAGCCGTTCTTCGAGCTTTGTGAGGGTTAGATTGAGTGGTGGAATGGAGTTAAAACTTTTTAGATGGTTTACAACTATTTTTCGTAAATCAACAAATCTCCTCTAAGTCTTTTGTATACATCATTGTTTCTTTTGCTTAAAAGGTAATACCCAAGGTGCCCAGATAAACTGCCTATTATAACTCTTGGGACTCCATCATATAGACTTGCTCTTGGGTTAGAAATAATAATTTTAATGCCCGTAAAAAGAAAATAACTACTTGCAGCTTCAAATTCTAAACCAAGCACCGTGGGGCCTATTATTAACGGAAAGTTTCTTGAATCGATTTGGCTAATGCTATCTATGCGAATTCTGTTTTCGCCAATCCAGATATGTGTTTTATTTGTTGAATTCGTGTCTAAAACAATGTATCCTTTATGGGAAGTATCATTTCCAAGTAATTGGTAGGTAACTTTGTCTTCATGCTTTATTTTGCCAATAACTTCACCTTTGTTTGAGTATATCAGAAGTTTAGATTGACAATGAGCATAATTTTCGTAAAAGAGAAAGGCCGCGAGTAGGAGTAATTTTATTCTAAGTGAACGAACCATATAATCAAAATAACGAAAATTTAACTTGCTTATTTCTTGGCAAGAATCTTATTGAATAACCCAGCCCCAAGTCCACCTACAATAGGTCCTAGAATATAGACGGTGAAAAAGCTAAAAGGCGCGATTGGAAATGCGGTATTTCCCCATCCAGTAAGGTAGGCAAAAAGTCTTGGTCCAAAATCTCTAGCAGGGTTTAGTCCTGCTTGTGTATATGGCGCGATTAAGCAAATAATCAAGGTAACAGTAAGTCCAATTAAAATAGGAGTGAAGTTGTCAATTTGCTCTTTTTTTTCGGTTAATCGAAAGATAACGAATACTAAAATAAAAGTTCCGATACCTTCGAGTATCATTGCCTCTAACCAAGAGATAGAAACTTTATCTGCAAAACTAGGGTTAGGAAAAAACTCTCCGAATATCATTGCAGTCTGTGATGATTCTATTGTGCCGCGTACGATATTGTTTGTTTGTTCGAACATAACTATAGTATCTCCAAAAATAAAGTAGAGTAGGGCAGCAGCAGAAAATGCCCCCACAAATTGACAAGCAATATAGAACGGTAATTTCTTCAATGGCAAATTTCCAAACAACGCCATAGCGATACTTACCGCAGGATTTAAATGAGCAGGACAAACATTTCTAACAGCAAAAATAGCAACTGTAACTCCGATGCCCCAGATAATGGCAACTTCAAGTAAACTACCGAAAGCATTTAGTAGAACCGCAGACGCAACTGCCCCGCAGCCAAAAAGTACAAGAATAAATGTGCCGATGTATTCTCCAAGAAGTTCTTTGTAATAACTCATTTTATTTTACTGAATACATAAAACATCTCCGCTGCCATTTGCATTGAACGCTCATCATATTTCTGCTTTTCTTTGTTTGTGTTGTCAAATTTTTTTGGGTCATTGTAGAGAATCGGAATTCGCTCATCCGCACCGGCTATAAACGGACAATTCTCATCAGCGTGAGAGCAGGTCATAATTGCAGCAAAATTCGTTGTTGGATTTAATTCATCATCAACTAATTTAGAAAACAAAACAATCGGTTTCAGTATGAAATCACTTGACAAAGTGTAATGTGGATTTTGATTATCGATCAAGGTATTGTCAAATCCAAACCTTTTTAACGAAGCGATGGTTCTCTCATTACAAGCCGTAATTTCAACCCCTCCAGAAAAACAATTAGCATCGATGTTGTAAATAGAAGCGGCAACAGTTGCCCAAACTTGAGCGAACTGACTTCTTCTTGAATTGTGTGTGCAGATAAAATTCAGATTGATTTCCGAATCTTCATTCTTTTTTGATTGAATATAATCGATAATCGGTTGTAGAACGTTTTTCCGTTGTTCGCCAACCGAATTAATCTGTATATCAGCTATTGAAAAAGGCATCATTAACTATTGATTAACAACAATCTGAACCAGGTTCGCAACAAGCGTTTTGTTCCACAACTTCGTTAATTGTCATTTTTGTTTTAGGAGTGCAACAAGCCGTGGCTGATTCATTAGCGTATTTTGGGTCATTGAATTCAGAATCTTCATGAAAATAATAAATCTCCCACTGGTGTCCATCGGGATCGGCTACCCAAAATTTGTCTTGGGTGGCGTAACAGCAATTTGTGCCAATTTCTTCTAAAACGGTTATGTTGTTTTGTTTGGCTTTCAACAACTTTATAGCAAGTTCTTGCTCGGTTTCAACCTGAATGCCCAGATGTCCAAAATTTGCTTGTACTTTTTCAGTGTTTTCAACAAAAGAAATAATTAACGCGGGTGAATCGAGCATAAATTTTGCATAGTCGGACTTCACTTTACTCGGTTCTTGGTCGAAAAAGGTTTTATAAAATGCTACTGTTTTACTAATATCACTCACGTATAGGCTAACGTGCATTTTCGGAAAATTATTCATCGTTTTTATGGTTTAGCAGCAATCGGTTCCACAACTTCCAGATGTAATAAAGTTGCCAAGTAAATCGCTTAGGTTTTTTAAATT
>JAESTK010000133.1 GCA_016763645.1 Flavobacteriales bacterium | reverse complement strand
CTTCTAAAAAACGAAGATATTTATGAATATCAGTAAAGAAATTATCTAAATCCAAAATAGGATAACCCACAATCTGACCAGGGCCGTGATAGGTTATATCTCCCCCCCGGTTAATTTTATAAAACGTGGCATCAATTGTTTTTAATCCTTCTTCATCTAGCAAAAGGTTATCGAATGATCCGCTTTTTCCCAAGGTAAATACGTTTGGGTGTTCGCAAAATAGCAATCTACTTATTGTGAGCTTTTGAGGTAAGTCGGGATTCTTTCGATTATCGATTTTTATTTGTACTGACTCCCCACATAGCTTTTCTTGTAATTCCCAAGCTTGCTTGTAATCAATTAATCCAAGGTCTTGATAAACTACTTTTTGCACGTGGCAATTTAGAGTTTGGAGAGTTCGTCTTTAAGACCGGTAATAACATCAACCTCCGTAGCATCGATTTGCTTAAGGTCGGCTAATTCGACAGAAATCCAATCACCAAAATGAATGAGATATAGCATCTTTTCAATTGCTGAATACCCTTTAGAAAACACCTCTGTAATATTCGAAGTATGCTTTTTAATAATTTCTTTATTAATGTCTATTCGTTTTTGAGAGCGATAAAAATCGGTTTTGTTTCTAAAAATAATAACAGAAAATTTGTCGCTTCCTCCTGCCCAACCAACCAATTCGTTGTGGTTCATTTCGGGAATGACATGATGCCAACAAAGCATTTTCGCATTTTCATTTACTTGTTGGCGAAAACGAATTGCCACACCTTCGAAGCTTGCTTCGGTATAAATTGCAGGAATAGTATCTTTCAAAGAACTTGCAATATATTTTGCCTGTTGCTTTATTTCGCTGTCATTCGAATTTATCGATTTAATAACGTCTTTTATGCCTTCTTCAAAATCATTAGTAATCAAACCATATTGATTCAACACGTATAGTAACTGAGGAAACCCTAACCCAAAAGCAGCTCTTGGTGGTAATCCGCCAGGAATAATAATATGATTATATCCTTTTTCTATCGCTCTTGACTCAACTTTACCTCCTGAGGTAACGCAAACTATTTCAGCCCCTTTTTTTTCAGCAGCTTCCAGAGCGTAGAGTGTTTCTTCTGTATTCCCAGAATAAGAACTAACTATAAATAACGTGTTTTCATTCACAAATTCAGGAATAGAGTAATCCTTATTTACGATAACCGGAATTTTAATCTCTTGGGCGACCAATTGGCTTACAATAGTTCCTCCTATCCCCGAGCCTCCTAAGCCAGAGATTAAAACATTTTCGATTTTTCTATCCGTATTTCGAAAGCTGGTTCTTGCTCCTATTTCAATGGCTTTTGCTAAATGTTTTGTAAAATCTGCGACTAAATCTCTCATTTTCTAAATTTTAAGAAGAACAAATATAAAAAAAGGCTTTAACGGTAGAGCTATCATTTGGTTGCGTTAATTATCTTCGCATAAATTTTTCGAAAAATGAGTCAACAATTAACCGAACAAGAACTGGTTAGAAGAGAGTCGCTAAACAAGTTAAGAGCTTTAGGAATTAACCCTTATCCCCAGGCGCTATACCCTGTAACAGCTTTATCTATAGAGATAAAAGAAAATTTCGAAGAAGGAAAAAAAGTTGTTATTGCCGGCAGATTGATGTCGAGAAGAAACCAAGGAAAAGCTTCATTTGCAGAACTACAAGATAGCGAAGGAAGAATACAAGTTTATTTTAACCGAGACGAAATTTGCGAAGGAGAAGACAAAACCATGTATAATGACGTTTATAAAAAGCTATTAGACATTGGCGATTTTATTGGAATTGAAGGTGAGTTATTTAAAACACAAGTTGGGCAAATTAGCGTTCGTGTAAAACAATTTTCTTTACTCAGTAAAGCACTAAAGCCGTTACCGTTACCAAAAACTGACCGTGAAGGGAATGTCCATGATGCATTTACCGATCCTGAAATGCGCTACCGCCAACGATATGCCGATTTAGTGGTAAACCCTCACGTTAAAGAAGTTTTTATCAAACGAGCAAAATTAATGCATGCGATGCGTTCATTTTTCGTTGAAAGAGGATATTATGAAGTAGAGACCCCTATATTACAGCCAATTCCTGGTGGAGCAGCAGCTCGTCCGTTTATTACACACCACAACGCATTAGATGTGCCAATGTACTTGCGAATTGCCTGCGAATTATACCTTAAAAAGGTGCTTATTGGTGGATTTGAAGGAGTGTTCGAGTTCGCTAAAACGTTTCGAAACGAAGGGATGGATAGGACACATAATCCTGAATTTTCAATGATGGAGATCTATGTAGCCTACAAAGACTACAATTGGATGATGGAATTTACCGAAACCCTGTTAGAACATTGTTCAATGGCGGTTAACGGAACAACCAAAACTACTTTTGGTGGACATAAAATTGATTTCAAAGCTCCTTACAAGCGAGTAACAATGCGACAAGCAATTATCGATTTTACTGAATTCGACATTAAAGATAAATCGGAAGAAGAGCTTGCTTCTTGGTGCAGGGCAAACGGAATTGAGGTCAACGAAACCATGGGAAAAGGAAAATTGATTGATGAAATTTTTGGAGAAAAATGTGAAGGAAATTATATCAACCCTACCTTTATCATCGATTACCCAAAAGAGATGTCTCCGCTGTGTAAAGAACATAGAGATGATCCTAACCTAACTGAACGCTTCGAGTTAATGATTTGTGGCAAAGAATTAGCAAACGCCTATACAGAACTAAACGACCCAATAGACCAAAAAGAACGTTTCGAAGAGCAGTTAAAACTTGCAGCAAAAGGTGATGATGAAGCTGGTGAATTTATTGATTACGATTTTTTACGTGCTTTAGAGTATGGTATGCCCCCAACTTCTGGACTAGGGATTGGAATCGACAGGCTCGTAATGTTTTTAACAGGCAACGAAAGCATTCAGGAGGTTGTATTGTTTCCTCAAATGAAACCTGAAACGAAAACTGCAAAAACGGTCGAGTTAACCGACAGTGAGAAAACGATTTTCGACATCTTATCCAAAGCTGGCTCTATGGAGCTGAACGAGCTTAAATCTCAATCTGACTTAAGCAATAAAGGTTGGGATAAAGGCATGAAAGGGCTTGGAAAACAAGGGTTAACTAAAGTTGAAAAAACTGATGAGGGGTTAACGGTTTCTATTACTGTCAAATAGCAATGGAACAACAATTACTATCACTCTTAAACATTGAACCTTTTTCATTTCTTGGTATTTCCTGTTGCATTTTTTGCGGGACAATAATAGGCTTAGAAAGGCAACTTTCTGGAAAGCCTGCGGGTATTCGGACGAGCATACTAATTTGTTTTAGCACCTATCTTTTCGCTGTACTTTCTAGTTTCCTAGTCGCAGACTCAGGTGACCCCTCAAGAGTTGTGGGGCAGATTGTTACTGGTGTGGGCTTCCTCGGAGGGGGCGTAATGCTTTCTAGGAACGGGCTTGTTGTTGGCATCACATCTGCGGCTATTATCTGGCTGTTAGCAGGCCTAGGTTGTATTATCGCTTTCGGTTTTCTTTCTCAATCTGTAATATTTTCCGTAGTAACGGTGTTACTACTCATTGGAATTAGTTTTCTCGAAAAAATGATAAGAAAGTTGAAGTCTGGAGAACATAAAGATGTCAAAGGAAGTTAAATTATCCTCTTTCTTTTCTTCTGCTCCATCGGTGTCCTCACTGACTAGAAGTGGAATTGCAACTAAAAACTGAAGAGAAGAGTTAAGGTAGTTTAAGCTGCATGTTCATAATTATGATGATAAACTACACCTTCCATCTTTTTTTGCTCGATTCTGTTCGATTCTTACGCTAATTACCATAATATTTTTTTGATATAAACAAAAGTTAAGAGCATCTGACGATGCCTCAGCGAAACCCCATATAATACCAATTTAATTTCATATAGCCCGATATTATATGTATCTTTATTGAATGGGAAAGGTATTTGATATTAGAATTAAAGAGAGTAAAGAGGAATTG
>JAESTK010000132.1 GCA_016763645.1 Flavobacteriales bacterium | reverse complement strand
GTTAAATAAATCACTAAATTTGAACCTGAACAATGGCTAATAATTACAATTCTTCGCCAGTGGTTTTGGGTGGTCAATTAGTACCGAAAATGGGTGGTCACTTTGGCCGTTTTTTCCAATTTAACCAAGCTTAGAAAGAAAAGTTATGGTTCTTTTTAATTATTATCGCAGAAATAAATTAGCATACGACTAGTGAAGTGGGTGAAGAGTGAGATATTATGGTTGGTTATTGTAGTAGTAATTTTTTCGAATTGCGATACTAAGCCTAAAATAAAGATAGTTGAAACTAGTGTTCAATTAGTAGATAGTACCACATTTTGGCAACAAAAGTATGAGCCTTACGCTATCGAAATTGACAAGTATTTTGCGAAAAAACATAAGCGGACTCAGTTTTATGGGACTGTGCTTTTCGCAGAAAAAGGTCGAGTAATTTTCGAGAAATCGTACGGATATAAAAAGAGAAAAACTTCGCCAGAAGTAACATTAGAAAGCACTTTTCAGATAGCTTCTGTAACCAAAGTATTTACTGCTGTTGCCATATTAATGTTGCACGAGCAAGGTCTAATTGATATTGATGACTCGGTAACAAAGTATATTCCAGAGTTGCCTTATGACAATTATAACATTAAAATTTCGCACCTTCTTTCTCACACATCAGGACTAGGTAAATACACGCATTTTTGCGATAATCCTGACGGCATTTGGGTAGATAAAGATTGCTCGATAACCAACGAAGACGTTATTAAAATAATGGAATCGATAGAGCCTCCATTGTCAAAAACACCAGGAAAAAGATTCTATTATGCAAATACTAATTTTATTTTATTGGCTTCAATCATTGAGCGAGTAACGGGTGAAAAGTACCATGATTATATAGCTGAAACAATATTTGAACCACTAGGTATGGAAAGTACCAAAGCTTATTTTAGAGAAAATGATGCTGAGTTGGTAAATCCCGTAAAAGGGTATGAATCGAATTTTCGAGAAGCAATTAATATTTACCTCAACGGTTGCGAAGGGGATAAGGGAATTTACACAAACGTACACGATATGCTGAAATTTGATCAGGCATTATATTCCGAGCAGTTATTAAAAAAAGAAACGCTAGAACTAGCATTTTCTGGAAATAGTAAGCCAAATAAATGGAAACATAATTCCAATTATGGATATGGATTTAGAACATTAGAATTGCCAAGAACGCATGAAAAAATTGTATACCATAATGGTTGGTGGCGTGGGTTTAGAGCTTATTTTATTCGTAGAATGGATAAAAAACAAACCATAATTATCCTCACGAACGTTAAAAGAGGTTCATTTTTAAAAGTAATTGATTTGGTGGGCTATTTACCAGAATGATTTTTTAGCGGAATAACAGCCCAAATTGGCAGTATTTTAAGAAGTTCTCAGTATATTTGCACTCCTTTTAGAAAAAAGAACATTCAAATATTCTTAATATGGATATCACACAAGAAAAAATCGATGATTTAAACGCTGTAGTTAAGGTAAACCTTACTGAAGCAGATTATAAAGAGAAAGTTGCGAACACCTTAAAAGGTTACCGCAAACAAGCAAAAGTTCCAGGGTTTCGGCCAGGAATGGTGCCTATGGGCATGATTAACAAAATGTACCGTAAATCGGTTTTAGCAGAAGAATTGAATAAAACAGCTGCTGATTCTGTTTATAACTACATCAAAGAAAATAACTTAGAAATACTCGGTAACCCTTTACCTAAAGAGGGTGAAATGAAACTTGATTTAGATAAGGATACTTCTTTTGAGTTTATCTACGATTTGGGACTGGCTCCTAAATTTGAAATGAAAATTTCAGAGAAAAGTAAATTCGATTTATATAAAATTGGTGTTGACCAAAAGTTAGTCGATAAAAATGTAGCCGATATTCAAAAACGTTATGGAAAAGTTTCGAATGTAGAAGAAACAGCCATGAGGGATATGATTCAAGGTGATTTTAAAGAATTAGAGGATAATGGAAGTGTTAGAACAGGAGGCATATACCACACCTCAACAATTGCATTAGAGTATATCGAAGATGCAAAAGTGAAAAAGACTTTAGTCGGCAAAAAGATTGGAGATAAAATTACGGTTGACCCACATAAAGTGAGCAAAGGCGGTGCAGACACAGCTGCAATGCTTAATGTTGATAAATCGTTAGTGGACGATATCAAATCGAAATTTGAGTTCGAAGTAAAGCTAATTTACAGAGTAGAACCTGCGGTTTTAAATCAAGAATTATTCGATAAAGCTTTTGGAAAAGATTCTGTTAAATCTGAAAAGGAGTTAAAAGCAAAAATTTCTGGTGAGATTTCAAAACAATTAGATACTGATGCTAAAAGAAAATTGAAGTACGATATTACCGAAAAATTAATCGACAAAGCAAAGCTAAAATTGCCAGATACTTTCTTGAAAAGATGGTTGTTGGCTGTAAACGAAAAATTGACTCAAGATCAGTTAGATACTGAATACGAAGATTACGCTAAAGGTCTTAGATGGCAATTAATTCAAAACAAAATTTTCAAGGAAAACGACATTAAAGTTGAGCATGAAGATGTGATGAATTACACCAAAGACTTGGTTCGCCAGCAAATGGTACAGTATGGTCAGATGGAAATTGAAGACAAAGAGTTAGACGAGACAGCTTCTAGAGTATTGCAAAACAAGGAAGAAGCGCAGCGGATTTATGAAATGCTGTATGACACCAAAATGATGGAGTTGTTTGAAAACACATTTAAGCTAAAAAATAAGGAAGTTACTTATGACGAATTTGTTAAATTAGCATCCGAGAAAAAGGAGAAAGGATTTTTATCTTCTTTAAAAAGTAACTTTAATTTATAATACTATATGTTCGATCAAAACGAATTCCATAAATACGCTACTAAACATTTAGGTATTAGTAGTACATCTTTAGCAAAATACACCTCAATTCTTAACAGTTATATATCTCCTACAATTATAGAGGAACGTCAAATGAACGTTGCTTCTATGGATGTTTTCTCTCGCTTAATGATGGATAGAATCATCTTTTTAGGAACAGAAATAGACGACCATGTATCGAATATTATTCAAGGACAATTATTGTTTTTAGAATCGGCAGATGCATCTAAAGATATTCAAATATATGTAAACAGCCCAGGAGGTTCTGTTTATGCAGGTTTGGGTATTTATGACACCATGCAATACATTAAACCAGATGTAGCAACAATTTGTACGGGCATGGCAGCTTCTATGGGTGCTGTTATTATGTGCGCGGGAGAAAAGGGAAAAAGAACTGCGTTAAGACATTCGCGTGTTATGATCCATCAACCGTTAGGTGGCGCGTCAGGACAAGCTTCTGACATTGAAATTACAGCCAAAGAGATTCAAAAACTGAAGAAGGAATTGTACGAAATAATTGCCGACCATTCTGGTCAGACTTATGATAAAGTTTGGGCAGATAGCGATCGTGATTTTTGGATGACGGCTCAAGAAGCCAAAGATTATGGTATGCTTGATGAAGTTCTAATTAGAGACAAGAAAAAATAATGCTTTAAGGAGATAATGGTTGAATTATAACTGTTTGTATAGCAAATTCATTCGCTCATTAAAGCATTCTACATTCACTCATTTAGGTAAAGATGGAACAAGAAAACGTTAAATGCTCATTTTGTGGTCGCGATAAGCGCGAAACAGAAGTGCTGATTGCTGGTATTACTGGTCACATTTGCGATAACTGTGTTGAGCAGGCAAAATCGATTGTAAAAGAAGAAATGTCTGGTAAAGTTAACGAAGAGTTAACTTCAAATATTAACCTTCTTAAACCAATAGACTTTAAAAGACACCTAGACGAATATATTATTAGTCAGGAACAAGCCAAAAAGATACTTTCCGTAGCAGTATATAATCACTACAAACGTGTTACTCAAAACATTGAGGATGACGAAATAGAGATTGAGAAATCTAACGTAGTTATGGTTGGCGAAACAGGAACGGGAAAAACGCTGTTAGCTAAAACCATAGCCAAAATATTGAACGTTCCGTTTTGTATTGCCGATGCCACAGTTATTACAGAAGCTGGTTATGTTGGCGAAGATGTAGAAAGCATCTTATCACGTTTGCTTCAATCAGCAGATTACGATGTTAAAGCTGCTGAGCGAGGCATCGTTTTTATTGATGAAATTGATAAAATTGCTCGTAAAAGCGACAATCCTTCAATAACGCGTGATGTTTCGGGAGAAGGTGTTCAACAAGCAATGTTAAAGCTCTTGGAAGGAACTACGGTTGGTGTTCCGCCACAAGGAGGTAGAAAACACCCTGAGCAGAAACTAGTTCAAGTTGACACTAAAAATATATTGTTTATATGTGGAGGAGCTTTTGATGGAATAGATAAAGCAATTGGTAAACGTGTAAATACTCACGCTGTAGGATATAGCGCAAGTAAAAAATCTGATGAGTACGATAAAGACAATATGTTGCAATATGTATCTCCACAAGATTTAAAATCGTTTGGATTAATACCCGAATTAATTGGTCGTTTTCCAGTGCTTACTCATTTGAGCCCACTTGATAGTGACGCTTTAAGAAGAATACTTACCGAGCCCAAAAATTCGCTAGTTAAACAATATGTTAAGCTTTTCGATATGGAAGATATTAAGCTTTCGTTTGATAAAAAAGTGCTTGACCACATTGTTGAGAAGGCTCTTGAGTTTAAACTAGGCGCACGTGGGTTGCGCTCAATTTGCGAAGCAATAATGGTTGATGCAATGTTTGAATTACCTTCCGAAAAAGATATAAAAGAGTTCAAAATCACATTGAATTACGCAAAAGACAAGTTGAGCAAATTGACTATGAATAAGCTAAAGGCGGCTTAAATTTATCAAGGTATATTCAAATCGTTGTTGTGTCAGTTCGAGTTATTTTCGCAGAAAATTGTATCGAGAACGGTATCAATTCATCGTTTGAAATTTAATGAGAGAGTACAAGTATTTTGTTTAGATTCTCCTTTGTTCTGATAATACCTACTATACTGGAGTAACAAATAATGTTCATCGAAGATTTTTGGAACATTGTAGTGGAGAAAATAAAGCAGCATATACGTATTCAAGGAGGTCTTTGAATCTAGTTTTTTGGGCTGAATTCTCAAATGTTGAAGTAGCTATTTCCAAAGAGAAACAGATTAAAAAGTGGTCTAAAAAAAAGAAACTTGCATTGATAAAAGGAGAGTTCGAACTGCTGCCACAATTAAGTCAAAAGGAATTTAAGTAGCCCTTCTCGATACACCTCGCAAACTCGGTACTCGAAGTGACAACTTAAAAGTTAGCCTCCTTATTCTTCAAAATACCTAGTGTTTACCTCTATAGCTTCTAAAAGCATATTTTCTATTGCCTTATAGTCTGTCGATTCTTTCCTCTTCGAAATTAGAGTACTTTGATTTTTAGAGGGTTTTAAATCAATTGATTTTAACGTAATTTGGTTGATTAACTCACCTTCTTTTTCAATCACGTTTACTTGCAAAAAGTGCAATTTATCAATGTTTAAGGAGTTGTAAAACGCTAAGTATTCTGGGTTGTACACCCACGCGTTGAACGTTCCATTGCTCGAGCGTCCAACAGAATTCATAAATTCTAATAGGTTAGAAAGGGCGATTGATTCCCTGAAAGAAAAAGTATCATCGTCATCAATTCCTTTGTAAATCATGTTTGGAAAATTGGTTGACAAAGCAGAGTCTATGTTGTGTTTGTACTCTTTGTAGAGTGTATCGGTTTCTTCAGGGTCTTGGTAACTTGTGAGTATAATTACTTCTCGAATTGAGATTGATGTAGTATTCGAATCTAACAATGCTAATGCCACATTTTTATATTTTGCACCTGTAAATTCGATGTACTTTTTCAGTAAAGGAACATACTCAGCACCTTCGGCATACTTTTTTAAACCCTTTGATAGATAACATTCGGGGTAGTTTCCTAATTCGTCCGTTTTCGAAACGAGATTAAATAAATGGTTGTATGTAATCAGGCTTGTTGTGTCATTTTTCCAAATGGGAATTTCGATAGATTCAACATCCTTTTTATTTAGCGTTAAGGCTTTAGAAACTATGTTTTTCACCTGTTTTGACATGCGAATTTGATATTCATAGTCTGTTTCTTTGCGCTTTTGTCTGTACCGACCTCGATATTCGTTTAGGAATATAGGCTGCCCAGATTGGTAAGGTTTTGTGTAAAACATTCTACGCATCGACTCCATTAAATAATACCAATTTAATTTCATATAGCCCGATATTATATGTATCTTTATTGAATGGGAAAGGTATTTGATATTAGAATTAAAGAGAGTAAAGAGGAATTG
>JAESTK010000293.1 GCA_016763645.1 Flavobacteriales bacterium | reverse complement strand
TTGACCAACAACCTTGTGAAACTTAACATCTATCCATTGAAATATTGAAGTTTCTGCATCAGTTTTTCGAATGTACTCATTTTTGTAAACCCATTCAGTTTTTAAGCTCTTAAAAAAAAACTTTCAGCCACCACGTTGTCCCAACAGTTTCCTTTTCTTGAATTTCTATTTAACATAATATTTTCAAAGGTAGGAACCTAAATTCCGCATGTCTCCCCCCCCGTTTTTTTTGGGCAAGCACGCTCTAAAAATGGAGATGAATGCGGGGGTTATCCTTAGTAGAAAAAATGTATTACATAGATGTTGACATCAACACCAAGTCTTTATATCCCTGAACTTTCTTTGCGCTCAAATGATTCTCAACGTATTTCATTTTATCTTCATTGAAAATAGGTATGCCGTATCCTTCAGACTTAACTGAACCTACTTTCTTCTTGCCTTCGTGCTTATATGAGAATGTAATTGTCATTTGGCAAAGGTAGACACTTTTTTATGTATTATAATGTATTGTGTTATGTTAATATAGCTTCGAGATTTAAGAATTTATTCTTAAAGCGAGAGAAAGAAGAATTTATGTGAAACAGATTGTAAGTATTGGGTTTTGCGCTTCATTTCAAGTAAACTTTACAACTCTTACATACCACATAAGTAAAGCGATAAATAGGTAAACTAATTGCCATCGTAACATACTATGGCGTGAATAACATCTAGATGCAAGATGTACTTTTTTAATCTCATTATTACTCAATGAAACTTAGAGTAATTCTCCAACTTTTGATCCAATGTTAATTTCAGATTCGATTTTGATATTAACGCTGAAGAACGATTGTTATCTGAGTAAATCACTTTATCTACTTTTCTCGTGAACATGATTTAATTTATCGATAAATTAGGTGTTTTTACAGATGAAATTAGGTGTTTTAACCTATGTAAATGAAGATTTAATTTTTGACCTTTACCGCCAATTAAATAGTATTCGAATTTTTTAAACAATTGTTTATTGAAGGAGAGAAAACTAAGTTATTATTTGATGATGAACATATTATCTTAAAAAAGGAAATAAATATGAGTAATTGTAAAGCAAAGTTTACGTCTATAGAATATCTAGATTACAATATTCTAACGGTCACTGCAGGATTGACAAATGAATGTCCAGATACATCCAGCTGGTCTGGTAAAGTAGAAATTTGGGATACTACCGAAGACGTTCAAGTATTCAAAAAAGAAATATTACTAAATAACGGGCTGGCATCTATTATAGTTGATCAGAAATTAAACCTTGATGAAACACATATATATGTCATTCGTCTAAAAAGAAAAGATACTTCCACCGCAGATTACGATGCGGAGACATTACTGTCAACAACTGAGAACCCTCCTGAAATTACCAGTGCAACCATTAACTTAACTAATTTAAAGAAGCACTGGGGTAATCTAAAAATTATGTTTAAAAGTGATGAAAGGTGGGAACATGTTCACTTGAATTTTTTTGACACATTAGATGGAACAACAAAATCAGGTTGGTCAATGCTCGACCCTCACGTTGTGACCGTTAATGGAAGGAAAGAAACTAGTTTTACAATGGCAAATTCTGCCACGATAGCCGCTCCTATGAATGCTATTTTGAAAGTTCAGCTTTATGGCAAAGAATCCGCTAAGCATGGTCCAGAAAGTAATATTGAAAGGTGTGTTATTAAATTACCCGAATTAAATATAACATCGACTCCATCATATGATGATGAAAAAATCCGTTTTGATTGGGACCCTGGAATTTTGCACGAAAGTTGTCTTTGGGTGCAGATGGAAATTACAGACATAACAGACATTGATTTCAGTGGTAATGTTGTCCGTCCCTTCGCGTCTAACTTTGATGAGGGACACATATTAGGCAAAACTTCTGGGTTAGAAAATCATAATTTAAGGACTCGGGTAAGGATTGTTTATTGTAGTCAAAATTTTATTGATACAGAACTTAGTGAAAACAACTCTGTATGGGGAGAATGGCAGGAGTTCAATTTAATTATAGGTATACCTGAGATAAAAAAGGTGACATGCTATAAAAGTAATCTCAATCAATTTTCGATTGATGTTCAATGGAATACTCCTGAATCGTCCAAGGCACTAAAAACTAAGATTTATCTTCAAAATGGACAACAATCTATACAAGAGGGTGTAGCAGAGGCTGGAGAAACAACATTCTGCTTCAAAGATATAGACTTAGACCCTAAAGAATCATATGTTCTATATGCTGTTTATTTCTTTGGAGGTACTACCAGTAAAGAATCTGAACATATTTCAATAATACTTAGATCACCAAAAGATTTTAGAATAGAATATGTAGGAAATTTATCTCCTGATAATTCTGATCAAACACTTGATGCAGCATATAGTTTAGTTGCAAATTGGGACGCTAATTTATCCTTGGAAGAGGAATATATTGAAATCGAGTACACGGATAACTTGCTTCAAACAAGTATAATAGAGCCTGACCCTAGTACAAGTCCTCCTTTGCAAATTACTGATAACACTATTATTCAGGCAAAAATTCGTCAGCGATTATCCAGTTCTATTGGTCCATGGAGTAAAGAAATTGCTGTTCCGTACATAGGCATATCAAATTATGATTTTGATAATGCTGGAAGATTGTTAAAAACAGATGTAGCTATTACTGCAACGGACAGACAAATGAATCAATTTGAATATGATGATCGAAGTAATATCATTTCAAAAGAAACAGCATAAAATAGCCTTAAATATTAACAGAATAGATAAAAAAAACTATGGAAACAGAAAATAGTAATCCAAATAATATCGAAATAATTGCCAACAAAGACACCAATACAATCTATGTGTCATGGGATGAGTTTGCTCTTCCGCCATTAGGTATAGGAGAAACGATAGAATATACAGTTTCGTTATATAAGAATGAGCTTAAGGAAGCTACAAAGTTTGCAGAAAGTAATCTAGAGGTGTTGTTTGAAGACATAGATTTAAGTGGTACTAACGATTTTAAGGTACGTGTTGAAGGGAATATTTACCTTCATGAGGGAACTATTCCTTGTGGAATTCAAGAGCTTAAGGTAACTATAATTGATGGTGTATCTTTAATGGTTACCGGTGTAAATGCATCGTTTACAGATGGTGGAGATCTAAGCGTTTCTTGGGATCAAATAGATCTTGATGCTGTTAGCTACACATTAAAGCTAGTAGGCCAATTTATTAATGATAATCAAGCGTCTCTAACTGATACTGAAACGAAATACTTTCAAGATATAGAGAACAATTGTGTTACATTAACACTAGAAGATACTGGTATTGCTGCTGGTGATCCAAATGAAGGAGATGATGATGATGGCAAAGGTTTAGCATATGAAATCTATATTACACCTCATTATATTGAAAAAGATGGTACGGAAAGTGATGTATTTACACTAATTACATCACAAGAGGAATATGAAGAATCCTCTAATCCTGAGTTTAATATACATGCATTAAAAGCTGGGGACCCTGTTAATGTCTCTACCGGAACTCTTTCATATGATAATGTTGATTTAGAAGTTGGAGATAGTAAACATGGTTTAAAGTTTCAGAGTTTTTACCATAGTCAGTATAATAAAAATTCTATGTTCTATGATTACAAGAAAAAAGAAGAACTCGAAAATCATCCAGATTTAGTGCTTGGTACAGCATGGAGTCATAATTATATGATTTCACTGGCATATAAAGATAAAAAAGTGACCGTATATTTTCCAGATAATGGTGCTGAGATATTCAAACAAAAGAATAAGAAATCAAAAGAGTTAAAAATTAAAGGGAAATACAATGGCTGTAAACTGTTTTATATAAATAATAGTGATGAGGCTGAGTCAAGATATCGTTATGTAAAAAAAGACCAAACAGAATATATATTCAATAATGATGGACTGTTACTGGAAATTATATCACCAATAAAGAATAGAATTACGCTCATGTATGATGAGAATAATCTGTTACAATTGGTTGATGCAGAAAATCTACCCTACCAACTGAAATTTACCTATACCGATAAGAAAATTACTGAAGTAATAGGAGTCTCCGATACTATTGAACAGAATATAAAGTATACTTATAAAAGTGAAAACCTTGCAACATATACTGATATTTTGGGTAATAGTAGGAAGTTTGATTATTACAGTGGTGATAAAAATGCTTTAATGAAAACAGCTGAAGATCAAAATGGAACTACTTTTGTTTACAATAAGTATGATGCAACAATAAACCATTATGCAATTAACAAATCCGGATATCAAGTAGTTTTCCAACAAGATGCCGATGAATATGCACGTGATAAAGAAGGTTCTAATAATGGTTTAGCTTTTAAGTATAATGAAACACATGGAAATTTATGGCCCTGGAATTGGAGTAAAATATTTAGGCCTACATTCACTTGTGAAGTGAAACGACAGTGGAAATATGAGGTAGAAGGTATAGAAATATCTGGCAGTACCAAAACTGTTTCTACAGCCAATAAAAGGGGAGCTTTAGGAAAGGAAGTAATTACTGTATCTGGTTCAGAAAAGACCAATAAATATTCATATGATGGATTCAATAATTGCATACATGAGCACGGTGATACAATTAATGAAACATATAAATTGTATGACTCCGAACAGAATTTGACATATGAGTGTGAAAATGAGATTTCACCTAAGAGCAAACCTAAAAAATTCATAAACAAATATAAATACAACGGCAAGAATCAATTGAAAGCTCATACAGATAAGTTCGGTAATACAACTGAGTATACATATAAGAATGATAATTTGATCAAAGTACAATATCCACTTAAGCAGATTGAGAAGTATAAATATTTAGATTTACCCGTCAAAGGACTTATGTGTACATACACAGATCAGATGGGTAATATTACTCTATATAGTTACAATTCCCCTTCTACAAAAATATATGACCCTAATATCACTCAGATTACAAATCAGAATGAAACTGTTACAAAACTCACCTATGAAGATCAAAATTGTCCGTGGCTTCCTACTAAGGTTTCAGTATTTAATCAAAGTGATAAAGCCCGTATAAAAACCAGCTATTATGAGTACAATAACATGGGTGTAAAAATAGCTGAATCTATTGCGTATAACAATCAAACTAGCGTTCAGGCATTTAGCACTCAATATGGGTTGGATAATTTAAATCAGGTAACATCGTTGACTGATGCGGGAGAAAATACTACTGAGTTTACTTATAGTCCTAATATGCAACGTATTAAAATTAAATACCCAGCGGTAGATGGTATAATAATAGAGCAGAAAACATTTTATGATGCAGAAAATAACATGATACTTGAATCTGTTGGTGATAATATAACTCAGTATGCATATAATTCACTAAATCAATTAACAAAGAAAATTGATCCGAATGGAAATATATACAAATATACCGACCGCAGGAAAGATAATTATCAGACCACTAATGTAATATATCCTGAGCTTGAGATTGGAGTTGAAGTAAGTACAACTCGTGTTGTAGATAGGTTTGATCGTCCAGTTAAGATTACAACTCGGATGGGGCAAACAATTGAATTTAAGTATACCAATAATAGTGGTAAGTTAACCACTACAACTGAGTATTTGAAAAAAAATAATGTGGATGTTGAAACTACAACCGCTCAAATTCAAGATCAATTAGGAAGGATAATTGAATCTATAGATCAAGAAGGTAATAGCACAATATCTGACTATAAGATAGAAAAATCTGATAAGGAGTATGTTTCTGTTACAACTACAACTAATCCTTTAGGAGTAAAATCTATTACTAAAACTAATGCCATTGAAGCAACCACATATAGCAAAACAGGTCAGGAAGAACTCACCTATAAGTATGATGGGTTAAACAGAATAGTGGAAGCTACACAAAAACTAGATGCTACTAAAAATCTGATTTCTTCCTATGGATATGGATATGATGTAGTATCAAATACAATGCAAACTAAGCTTTCTCAAAACGGAGAAAAAATATCTACATCATTTAATAATGGGGTAGGCCAATTAGTATTAGAACAAAATGTACAAAATACTACTAGCAGAAATTTCAATTCGCGTGGTCAATTAGAAAAATACGCTATGCTAGGTACTGAGTTAGCTTTGACTACAGATAGTAACCAAATTACGTATGCCTATGATGATACAGGTCTAAATAATAAAACTAGTTTTTCTGATGGAAGTTATGTTTCTAAACGATTTGATAATAATGGTAATAATATTGAAACACAACAGCATTTAATAGACCCAACTGAAATATCATCAGAAATTAAAGAATTTGATGCCTGGAATCGGGTTAAATTAGTAACTAAGACGCAAGTAAATAAGCACATCAATACGCTAATTGGATCTGAACTTAGCGATAATAATATGTTAACTAAACTTGCCTCTCACTCCACTGTTGAAGCTGTTTCAGTAGTTCAGGAGTACGATCAAAAGCAGCACTTGAAAGGTGCTACAGATTGGAAAGAAGGAGTAGCAACATTAGATGATAGAAATCCTGTTGCACGTCAAGAAGAAAACAGTATTAGTAATGTAATTGCTTATGAGTACAATAATGATAATATGCTAACGAAGCTGGTTTATCCTTCAGCTAGAGAAGCAGTGGCGGTATCTTATGAGTATGATCATATGCAACGCATGAAAAGCGTTACAGACTGGAAAAATCGAGTAACAACATATGAATATACACCTACTGGCAATGTAAAGAATACTATTTTTTCTAATGGAGTAACTTGTAAAAACTCGTATGATGCTGCTCAGAATTTGCAAATGATCAAAACAGCAAAAGATGGGACTCTAATATCGTTATATAATGCAACAAAAATCAATGATAATGGTTATCCATTAGAAGTAACGGAATTACAGACTATTCGTCCGAAAGAAGACAAGAGTAAAAATACGTTAACCTATAATTTAGCCAATCAACTGGAAACATTTGATGGTGGCACAAAGATAGCATACGATGTAAACGGTAATCCTACGGCATTGCCAAATTTAGACGGTACGATATCATATAATGATATGAATCTAATTACGCGATATGGAGATGATGAGTATCAATATGACGCATTTGGCTTACGATCGCAGAGCAAAATTAATGGAGTTACCAAGAATTACCTCATTAGCTCAAATGATTATTCTGGACCATATTTATCACTATTAGATCCACTTATGGGGCCTGAATTGATGCAAGCGTCAAGCATGCCAGCTATTTCAACAAACTCACCACTAGATCAGCTGTTGCAAACGAGTGATGAGAATGATCATCTTCAAAAAAGATTTATCTATGGTCACGGTTTAATAGCCGAAGAGTCTGAGTCGGGAGCATATAGCATCTATCATTATGATGCACAAGGAAGTACAATTGCCCTAACGAATGAGGATGGTATTGTTACAGATAAATACGCCTATTCGCCATATGGGGAGATACTTGCACACGAAGGAAATAATGATACTGGTTTTTTATATAATGCTAGCGCTGGAGTATATACAGATTCAAACGGTTTGAGCAATATGCGTTCAAGAAGTTATCGAGCAGATTTGATGCGCTTTGTACAACAAGATTTCTTGCTTGGTGATGAACATAACCCGATGTCGTTGAATCGTTATGCTTTTGTGGGAGGTATCCGATTGAGTTCTTCGATCCTCTTGGTATGGAAAGAGATAATAAAGGGAGACGGCATGAATATTCACCTTCTATTGTCGCGGAGATATTTATGGGCTTATTCATAACCGTAACTGCTGGATTTGTGGCGGGTATTGTTGTCCTAGCAATTAGATACGCGTGGACAGCGGCTACTTGGAGAAGGCGTCTTGGCTTTATTCTTCTAGGTTTCTTATTAACGGGAGGGGTAGGCGGAATCGGTCTTGGATTGGCGTATGGGACATATGCTATAGATAAAGCTGTGAATGATAGCTAGTAAGAGTGTCAAATGAGTTAATGTGGTACCAAAACATTGAATGTTTTCGATACTTCACGAGTATTAAAAGGGCTGGAACAAAATGTTTCAGTCCTTTTTTATTGTAAGAAAAATAGCTCCAGCTCCAGGTCCTTCCGAGATAATTATTCAATTGTGGAATATAGACTCTTTCTTGTAGCAATGTTTTTTATCGATAAACCATCTACAATCATTGCCATTTTGGTGTAACTTAAAACAATACTTCCATTGAGTTCTTCGTACTCAGGAAGTTCAAAAGTTCCCGATTCTAATCGTTTGTAATAAAGTACAAATCCGCTACCTTGCCATTGTAGAAGCTTAATTTTGTCACGCCCTTTG
>JAESTK010000350.1 GCA_016763645.1 Flavobacteriales bacterium | reverse complement strand
TTAGTTTTATTTTTTTCAAATTCCCAACACGTCAACTCTGATCATAACGCTAGTCATTACGGTAAAATTATGCCTAAAAAGGAGGCTTTGTCTTTTTACTAATTGTCGATAAGAATAGAATGCCCCCTTTTACTGCGTAATTTTAGACGGTAACTAGGATGATTATTCGAATTGGTTTTGTTGCAAATTCTTTAAGATCATTACTAATGCCATTACGTAAATTGATAATTAAAGAAATCCTTCACGATTATTTTCTGAAAGGAAAAGATCATTGAATTCATTTTTTATGTCCATTATTTTGTAATGTTTTTTTAACATTTTCAAATATGATGGAAAATAATCTTTTGCAACTATGTGTATTTCTCCTTCGGTTTCATTATGTGCTGCAGTTAAGTATTCTTTCTCAATTCGTGCAAAACTAATGGGGGAAATTTTGAGTTTATCATCTTTATTCGTTGTTTTGAACATCATTCCTTCAAATACAATTACAGGTTGAAAAAAGGTTAATGTAATCGATGTGGGTTTTTTTACTCTTTTCAAATATGTGAGATTTTTAGTTTTTTCATATTCGATTCTATGTCTAGTTGCTTTAGTAACTTGCAAAATAGCTTTTCTTAAAAAATAATTTGGTTCTTTATTTCCAGTTTTCCCTTTACTTTGATCGGTAAGAATGATTTCTTGATATCCATCAGCAGAAAAGATTTTTTGTGTTATAGGAGGTATGATTTCTTGTATTTCTTTATCGTCAGGTAACGGTTCAGTAGTAACGTATTCTGGCATTATTACTCCTGGATGAAATTTTACCTTGACTGTTTTTTCGAAAATACTCATACGATCAGTTTCTTCTCCTGAAAATATCCATGCATGATCTGGTGCTTTTTTACATTCTAATATCAAATCAATTAGTACTACGACTGCTTTTTCTTTTTTCTTTTTTGGAGGAATTACATAGCATGCATATGATGCCAAAAAATCAATCTCCCTATCTGTCTGTTTATCTTTATCTAAATAATGGGCATTTCTTCGGATTGAGTGAAAATATTCTTTCAAGTTACCATGTACAAATTCCTCCAATCCCAAACCTGATTGATTGACTAATTCTTCTATTCTATCGTTGGCACTTTTTTTAGATTTTTCCGTCAATACAAATATGTAAAAAATGTACTATTTCAAAATTATATTCAAATAGTCATAAGATATGAACAGATTATGCCTGCTGGAGAAACCATTCTCAAATTAACTGATTACCCGTTTTCTTATTCAATCATTGGTATAATCTCAGGAGTTTTAGGATTTGGAATTGCGGATAATCAATTAATATTTTTAGGAATTGCGGGGGCTTTTGGAACATTTCTAACTGTAGTGGATCCGATGGGGTGGCTATTACGAGTAAATGCAAAAGATCGTATCAAAAAAGGACTTGATCAATCAAAAAATTCATCCCAAACATTAGAAAAAGAATACAAAATTAGTGCATTAAAATCAAAATCAATTAATTTTGAGATTGAGAAAATATTTGGGTTATTTTACTTCATAATCATTTTGACTGCATTTCTAATTGCAATGGGCTTTTCAGAATCTTTGTTTGAAAAATTAATCATCAAAGATAGCAACAATGTTGCAATATTCCCTATGCAATACTTTCAACTGGGATATATTGGACTCACTTTAGTAGCATTAGGTGCTTTGATAGGTAAGGCAATTCATTTTTGGAAAGATTTGGATAGTAAAATTATGGTTGCAGGATTTCATCAAATTGCAATTAATAATGATAATGCAACACAGACATCAGTAGAAAATATGAGTAGAGCTGTTGAACAAAATGACTGGGCATTAGCAAAAATCTGGGAAAGTAAAATCAAAGAGGAAATAAAATACAAAAAAGGAAAACGAGAATTAATTATCAAAGCTGCTGATACTGTTTTTAGCCCATTGCATTTTGAGGCATCAGAATTTCAAAAATATCTACAAGATAGAAAACGAGATCCTTTCAAAGATTTCAAGACAGATCAATGGATGAAAATAAAACAAAATTCGCATCAAAGCATTGTTGAAGATACAAAATTGCGACATAGAATAGAGGATTTCTACAACACAATAAATGATTATAACAAGATAGTTCCAAATCTTTTCTCAACATTAAATGAAATAATTAAAAAGAATTTTTCAGAAATATTTGGTGAAAATGTTGATAGCGTAGAAATCCATTTAGATATTCCAAACAGTGGAAGTACTGTACATCTACCAACTTGTGGATTATTTGGATTCCACCCTTTAGAGTTTGAATCATCATTAAGAAAATTTGGTAGTTTCAAAATGCATATTAGATCAGAAGGAAACCAACTACGCCACGCAGAATTCAAACAGCAAGAAGATTTTGATAAAGTGTGGCGACTTGTACTAAATGAAATAAAACATGATGATTTGATAGTTAAAATGAATGAATATTTGAAAAGTTTGGAAATTGAGAATAATAAATTAATGAAAATATATTCTGAAAAAATTGAAATGCAGTGGATGGTCTAATCATGGCAAAAAAGAAAGACATGGATGTAAAAATTAAAATTGCAATAATTACAGGTATTTTTTCAGTACTTGCCCTTGGGATATCGGGATATGTTAGTAGCCCCATTGCTGATACTCAGTGGAAAGAACGTCCAATTGCGGATGTATCCTTTGGAAATAATGACAAATTCCCAAAATCCACACTACAAAGTAAAGATGGTGAATTTTTCATAGATATAGTCATGGAAAACAGTGGAAAAAGTAACGCCAAAACTGTTTTTGTGGCAAGTGGAGAAAATACAATGGTGCGAATTGGAGCATTCACTGATTGGGGGTATGACGTTGTCTTACCATTTACAATAAAACCAGACCCATTTGAAAAACAATATCCACTGTATGTGATGCCTGATGAAGATGTAACATCATTTAGAGTGGGCATCTCATTAGAAACTCATGATAAAACCCCTCCATTTCAAGAAATCACCGCATTTAGCCCTACGGTATTGACATTTGAAAAACATGACGGACAATTTGTATTAATTAATCAAAGATAGAACACATATTCATGTTTCACTTTGTTTCAAAACAGCTTCACAGACTCCATGTAGCTAGTTTTTACTCAAATGTTTCACATAACATTCCACAACAAATCAAAACATTTTACGAGTAAACCACTACATGTAGTGTGTAGTAGCTAAATGTTGTGAGCAACATCAAGTAAATTCGTAAATTAAATGTTGTAAAGATTTACTAGTGCAAAATGTAAAAACTAAAAAACCATACTATTCACAACACTTTACGAGTAAATTTACTATTCTTTTATTCGTAAATTATCAAATCATTTCTTTTCGTAAAAAATTCAATGATATTGGAACTGATTCATTAATTTCTTTTTGATTAATGTCACTAATTTTACCCAGCCAGAATCTTTTCCTATCTGCATTAATGTTAATCTCTTTAGTAATTTCTTTTATCACTCCAATGGAATGTATTT
>JAESTK010000131.1 GCA_016763645.1 Flavobacteriales bacterium | reverse complement strand
TTGGTGACAATGCTAAATTATAACTGGAGTTGAACCCTCTAATTTCTCTTCCGCCCGTGTATTTTCTCTTTTACCCTTTCGAATTTTTATCTATATTCGAATTTCGTAAAACATCGCCCTATGAAAATCACGTTATCTGCTTTAGCCCTTCTTATTTCCTTTGTTGGAATTTCTCAAACCCCTTTATGGATGAGGTATCCCAGTATTTCTCCCAATGGAGCAACAATCGCGTTTAATTACAAAGGAGATATCTACTTAGTTTCGTCAGATGGAGGAGAGGCTAGGCCAATAACTACCCATAAAGACCATGATTTTATGGCTACTTGGTCCGCTGATGGTAAAAAAATTGCTTTTGCTTCTAATCGGTACGGAAATTACGATGTGTTTGTAATGCTCGCTGTTGGGGGAAAAGCAACTCGGCTAACTTATCACTCTGCAAATGATTATCCCTATTCTTACGATACTGATAATAATGTGCTTTTTAGCGCTTCTCGGTTAGATTCTTACTTGAATAGTCAGTTTCCTTCAGGCTCTCTTAACGAACTGTACTCTGTAAACAGAAAAGGAGAGCTCAGTCAAGTTTTAACAACGCCAGCCGAAAGCGCTGTTTGGAATAAGGACAAAACCAAACTACTTTATCACGACCGAAAAGGGTACGAAAATAAGTGGAGAAAGCATCATACCTCTGCAGTAACCCGAGATATTTGGGCGTATAATCCCGCAACCAAAGAACACACAAAATTAACCGACTTCAATGGCGAAGATCGGAACCCGGTGTGGAGCGTTGACGAAAAATCGTTCTATTATCTATCCGAAGAATCTGGCAGTTTTAATGTCTGGAAAAAGAATATTAACGATGGGGCAAAAACGCAAATAACAACATTCGCCAACCACCCCGTTCGGTTTTTAACTATTTCTAATTCTGGGGTTTTGTCTTTCGGTTACGATGGTGAGTTATATACCCAACAAACTTCTGGGGAACTCAAAAGATTAAACATAAAAATAAACTCTGATGATGATTTTAACGTTACCGAATTAATCGATGTTAAAGGTCAAGTTACCGAAATGACGCTTTCCCCTAACGGAAAAGAAATTGCATTTGTGGCGCGGGGTGAAATTTTCGTTACCGCCTTAGATTATTCAGAAACCAAACGAATTACCAACACCCCCGAACAAGAAAGAGACATCAGCTTTAGCCCTGATGGTCGCTCAATTTTATTTGCTGGCGAACGAAACGAAAGCTGGAATATTTACCAAGTTAAATTAGCCCGAGAAGAAGAAACGCTGTTTTATAATTCCACGGTGTTAAAAGAAGAGCCAGTTATCGAGACGTCTGCTGAGACATTTCAACCTGCTTTTTCTCCTGACGGAAAAGAAGTTGCTTTTTTAGAGGAACGGGTAGAATTAAAGGTGCTTAACTTAGAGTCGAAACAAACTCGAACCATCCTAGATAAAAAATATAATTACTCCTATTCTGACGGAGATCAATCTTACGAATGGTCGCCCGATGGTAAATGGTTTTTAGTTGTTTATATGCCTTATAATCGGTGGAATGGCGATGTTGGTCTTGCTTCCGCTGATGGAAAACAATTGATAAATCTAACCGAAAGTGGCTACGAATGTTACGGCCCAAAATGGATGATGGGTGGCGAAGCTATTATGTGGTTTTCTGGTCGTCATGGAATGAAAAGTCATGGAAGCTGGGGTAGCGAATCAGATGCTTATACGATGTTTTTAACTAAAGATGCGCAAGACAAATTCAACTTAACTAATGCTGAGTATCATACACAAAAAGATGCTGAAAAAAACAAAGATAAGGATGATGAAGAAGACAAAACAAAGAGTAAAGACAAAGATTCGAAAGATAAATCAAAAGAAATTGAACCTCTTGTTTTTAACTTAGAGAACGCAAAAGACAGAGTAGAAAGGCTAACTCTTCATTCTTCCGCTTTAAGCGATGCCATTCTTACAAAAGACGGAGCTAAATTATTTTATCTCACTTCTTTCGAAAAGGGGTTTGACCTTTGGGTGCAAGATTTTAAAAAGAACGAAACCAAGCTCTTGGCTAAATTAGGAACGGGCTACGGGAAACTAAAATTAGACGAAAAAGAAAAACACATCATCGTTTTTTCGAATAAAAAAATTCAGAAAATTACCGTTGAAGGTGGTAAAGCTAAAGCGGTTTCTTACACCGCAAAAATGGAATGGAATCAACAAAAAGAGTTTGAATACATCTACAATCATGCTTGGCGACAAGCGCTAAAGAAGTTTTATGTAGTAGATATGCATGAGGTAGATTGGGCTTTTTATAAAGCTGAATACGCAAAGTTTTTACCCCACATCAATAACGGACAAGATTTCGCAGAAATGCTAAGCGAATTGTTGGGAGAACTAAACGCATCGCACACTGGTTCGGGCTATCGGTTTAGAAAAGATGGAGGCGACAAAACAGCCTCGTTAGGAATTTATCCCGATTACAGTTACACAGGAAGCGGAGTTAAAGTTGCCGAAATTATTGATAAAAATCCTCTTTTAATAAATGGTTCCAATGCAAAAACTGGAATGCTCATCACTAAAATTAATAATACCAATATCGAAAATTTACCTCACTATTATCAGCTAATGAAGAACCTCGCGAGTGAAAATGTACTGGTTACATTTTCTTTTGCCGAAGGCAAAGAGTTTAGTAAAGTGTTTAAACCTATTTCGCAACGAGAAATGTACAATTTAACCTACGAGCGTTATGTGAAAAACAGGAACGAACAAGTTTCAAAACTATCCAGTGGCAAAGTTGGGTATGTTCATGTTCGCGGCATGAACGATGAAAGTTTCAGGCAGGTTTATTCTGATGTGTTGGGAAAACATGCTGATAAAGATGCACTTATCGTTGATACCCGATTTAATGGCGGTGGGTGGCTCCATGATGATTTGGCAACATTTTTAAGTGGTAAATTATATGCCACCTTCTTACCGAGAGGACAAGATTTAGGTCATGAACCTCTTTCTAAGTGGTACAAGCCATCTACTGTTTTAATTGGTGAAGGCAACTACTCGGATGCTCACGGCTTTCCATTCGCATATAGAGCATTAGGTATTGGAAAAACTGTTGGCATGCCCGTGCCGGGAACTATGACCGCTGTTTGGTGGGAAAGTCAAATTAATAAGAATCTCTATTTTGGAATTCCACAAGTTGGTATTCAGGGGGTGGATGGAAAATTAGCAGAAAACAACCAATTCGAGCCCGACATTAAAGTGAAAAACGACTATAAATCAGTAGCTGAAGGTAAAGACAAACAGCTCGAAGAAGCTGTAAAACTGCTATTAAATAATTAATTCTTTCTACATTTGCTAAACACTAAATTGCACAGTTTATGGTATCTAAAAAAGTTGAAAAAGCATTAAACGAACAAATTGAAGCTGAAATGGCTTCCTCACAGTATTACTTATCAATGGCGTCTTGGGCAGAAACCAAGGGTTTTAATGGTGTTGCCGATTTTTTATACAAGCAATCTGATGAAGAGCGTGGCCACATGCTAAAGTTGGTAAAATACATAAACGAACGAGGCGGACAAGCACTAGTTCCTGCACTTAAAGGGCAGCCGAAATCTTTTAAATCATTAACATTTGTCTTCGAAGAGTTACTAAAACACGAAATAAGTGTCTCGAAACAAATTAATGAACTGATTGCTATTTGCTTAGAAGAGCGCGACTACACCACTCAAAACTTCTTGCAATGGTACGTCTCCGAACAAATAGAGGAAGAGGCTCTCGCGCGAACCATTATGGATAAAATGAGACTTATCGGCAACGATAAAGGTGGTTTATACCTTTTCGATAGAGACATCTCTACTATTGCCGTTACTTCTGCCGCTGCTGCCAACCCAGCATAACAATGGAAAATAAAAAAATCCCTGTTCGAAAGGGCAACTGGGTTTTAGGAATTGCATTAGATTTAATTCGTGATCCTCTCGGATTTTTAACTTCCGTTACAAAGGAATTCTCTGGAATAGTTACCTATCGGTTTGCGAGCCGGTATGTGGTGTTTTTATCAGATCCAAAACTGATAAAACACGTTATGCAAACCAACAATAAAAACTACCGTAAGGGGTTGCAATACGAACCACTCAAGCTTGTTTTGGGAAATGGGTTGTTGACTAGTGATGGTGGTTTTTGGCTGCGTCAACGGAGAATTATTACTCCCGTTTTTCATAAAAAGTACATTGTTTCTTTTGCCGATCAAATGGTCTTAAGTACTCAAAACCTCATCGTAGATTGGAAAAAAGAGGAAGGAAAAGTATTTGATATTTATCCGCACATGATGCAGCTCACCTTAGATATTGTAGGAAAAACTATGCTAAGCACCAACGTAAAAGACAAAGCTTCTGCAGTTGGTCCTGCTCTGGGGGTATTAATGGGGTTTGCTATAAACAGAGTTCGCGCAATCGTAAAAATCCCGTTGTGGCTCCCTCGATCGGCTAATGTTCGGTTTAAAAAGAAGAAGAAAATAATTGATGATATTGTGGTTGATATTATCAAAAAAAGAAGAACTACGCCTAGCGATCATCTCGATTTACTAGATATGCTAATGAAAGCGAAAGATGAAGAAACTGGTGAACAAATGACTGATAAGCAACTAAAAGATGAGGTAATGACCATCTTTATTGCTGGACACGAAACGACTGCTAGCGCCTTAACTTTTGCCTGGCTTTTGCTTTCACAACATCCCGAAAAACAGAAAAAATTTAATGAAGAATTAGACCGGGTTTTGGGTGGAAAAACTCCAAAAATGGAACACGTTCCTCAATTAGAATATACACTTCAAATTATTAACGAGGCAATGCGGCTGTATCCTCCTGCATGGATTGTGGCAAGGCGAGGAATTAACGAAGACTCTATTGGCGGATATAAAACTGAAAAAAACGCAAATATTTTAATTTGTCCTTATTCTGTGCATCGAGATCCAAAGCTTTGGCAAAATGCTGAAGAGTTTATCCCTGAGCGTTTCGAAAAAGAAAAAATGAAGAATATCGATAAGTTCGCTTTTTTCCCTTTTGGTGGTGGCCCAAGAATGTGCGTAGGAAACAACTTTGCATTAATGGAAATGCAATTGGTACTAGCTGTTATTGGACAAAAATACCTCTTGGAAGAAGATAAAACTCACGTAGTAAAGTTAGACCCTTTGATAACTTTAAGACCAAATAACGGGGTAAAAGTGAGGCTTGTTAAACGAACTTAAGTTTTTTCTGAAGTTCCTCTTTGTAAGACCCTCCAACAGGAACTAGCTTTTTATCGTCTTCTAAAACTAAGTTTGAGTGCTCGATAGCTGCTATCTTATCCAATCTAACGATAAACGAGCGATGTACTCGAATAAAGTCTCCTCCAGAAAGTTTTCTCTCAATATCTTTCATGGTAGAATGAATGGTATATCGAGAGTTTAAAAGATTAATTACAACGTAGTCCTTCAGTGCCTCAACATAATAAATATCGCTTGTATTTAATTTAACTTGGCGAGACTTAGACTTTACGAAAACGATATCTGTTCCGCCTTGCCCCTCGACTAAACTGAATAATAAATCCCTCTCTTTTTCTACTTCCTGATTTTTCTCGTGCTTATAGAGGGCCATTTCAATAGATGTGTGAATATCAACTTCTTTAAATGGCTTAATAATATATCCATAAGGTTCAGTAACTTTTGCTTTAGCAAGTGTGTTTTCGTCTGCGTAGGCCGTTAGGTATATAACGGGGATGCTGTGCCTCTCTTTTATAACTCCCGCAGCCTCTATGCCGCTCATTTGCCCCTTAAGCATAATATCCATCAATACTAAGTCTGGCTTAAATTCATCTACTAATTCAATTGCCTTTTCTCCTGTTGCGGCTGCGCCAACAACGTTGTACCCAAGCTTTTTTAAGCTTTGCTGAATGTCCTTAGAAACGATGCTTTCGTCTTCTACTACTACTATGTTTGTTGTTGCCATCATTATAGCTTTTTAAATTCAATTATAAACTTAGTTCCTTTTTCTTTACTGGTCTCGCAGTTTATTGTCCCGTCTATTTGTTCTACTAACGTGTTTACGAGTTGCAAACCTAATGATTCTGTCTTTTTATAGTCAAAATTATTTGGTAATCCTTTCCCGTTGTCTGCAACGGTTAGTTTTAGCCAGTTTTTGTTATTTTCTTTTAACGAAATTGATATCCTGCCAGCCTGCTTTGGGTCAAACGCATATTTTAATGCATTTGAAAACAGCTCATTAACTATCAGCCCACACGGAATTGCTTGATCGAGGTTTAAAAGAACTTTATCCACATCCATTTTTAAATCGACTAAATTGCTATAAATCTGGTATGAATGTATTAAATTGTTAGACAAATTTAATATATATTCCTTAAAATCAATACTAGAAAAGTCATTTGTTTGGTATAAAATCTCATGAATGAAAGACATTGACTTAATTCTGTTTTGACTTTCGGATAGTATTTTAAGGGTTTTCTCGTCTTCAATGTATGAAGATTGTAGGTTTAGTATGCTTGATATTACCTGTAAATTATTCTTTACTCTGTGGTGTACTTCTTTTAATAAAATTTCTTTTTCGTTTAAAGCAAACTTTATCTCTTGTTCGTTAACTTTTCGCTCTGTTATGTCTTGAGAGAATATTGCTATTCCTGTTATTTTATCTTCCTTGTTTCTTATGGGGTTATAAAAGGTTTCGAAATGCTGAACAATATTCGAGCTTTCTGAAGCAAACACCTGGCTCTGAGGTTCTCCTCTTAATACTTTTTTGTAAATTTCGGTAAAAGCATCAACCCAGCCGGGTTCCACTATTTCGAAAATACTCATTCCTGAGCATATCTCCTTTTTGTATTTAGTTTTTGAAAGCTTTTTTGCTGCGTTGTTAAACTCAATTATATTATAGTTTTTGTCTATCGATAAAATGTAGTCGTCAGTGTTATTAATTATTGCCGATAACTGAAGTTCTTTATCAATTAATGCTTGTCGGGCGAGTCTGCTTGCTGTTACGTCCCTAAAAATACCTCGCGTGGAAACGGGTTCTCCTTTTTCAAATTTAGCTGATACATTTCCTTCTGCTATTATTTCTCTTCCTTCTTTTGTTATAAAAACAACCTCAATGGTGTTGAATGTTTCTCCTTTAAAAGTTTTACCAAATATTTCTAAGCAGTGCGGCTTGTCTGCTGGAGCAATTATGTCAAAAATATTTTTGTTTTCTAGCTCTTTTTCAGAATAGCCAAGCGTTTTTTTCCAAGATTCGTTTACAAACAAAATCTTCCCTTGGCTATCCACGCTTTGTATGAGGTCTGTTGCGTTTTCGAATAAATCTCTATATTGTTCTTCGCTTTTTTCTAACAGGTTTTGGGCCCTTTTAACTTCTGTAATGTCTCGCGACACACCCATTAAACCAATGGTTTTTCCGCTTTTATCTTTTAGAGTGGATGCAGCTAAGTAAGAAATAAATTCTTCTCCATTTTTTCTTCTATTTAATACTTCTCCTGTGAAAGTTCCTGCTTCTCCTCCCGATAATAAATTAACGGTTCTGTCTCTTTCATTTTTGTCTGCGTACAGCATAGAAACGTGCTTGCCAATAACTTCTTTCTTTAAATATCCAAATGTTCTTTGGGCCGCCTTATTAAACTCGGTTACTATTCCTTTTTCGTTTGTGGCACAAATTACATCGAGAGAGCTGTCAATTATGTTTTTTGTGTATTGTTGAGTTGCCGAAAGCTGCTCTTCCACTTTTATTCTTTCTTGAATTTCTTTGTTTAGTCTTTTATTGGTTTCCTCTGCTACTTCGGCACGAGCTTGTTCTTTTTCTAATTGTACTCTTTCTGAAATATCATGAAGAACAACCAATATAACTTCTTGACTTCCGATGTTCATTAGCTGCGGTTTAGACTCTATTTCTATGGTTGTCCCGTCTGTTCTTTTTAGTGTTATCGGTTCGAAATCGAGCGTTTCTCCTGCCTCGGCACGCTGCATTCTTTTTTTAGCTTTTGCATGATATTTTTCGTCAATAAAGTTAGTATAAGGTTGGCTGATAAAATCTTCGAAGCTTTCTATTCCCATTATTTTAAGTGCCGAGTCGTTTGCAAATAGCACCTTGCTTCCTTTGTGAATTATCATTCCATCAGGAGATTTTTCTACTATTTCTTTAAACCGTTGGCGGCTTTTTTCTAACTCTTTTTCCGCCTCTACTCTTCTGGTAATGTCTCTAATTGCGGCAACCCTTACCTTGTGTCCTTGATACGGAATTTCGCGAGCTTGAACTTCGCCAGAAAATTTTGTTCCGTCCTTTCTAAGAGCTGTAACTTGATAAGGGTCTGTATTGCCTTCTTCTACTTTCTTTTTGGCAATATCTTTATCTTGTTCTATAACAAAGTCGTATGTTAGTTTTCCTAACATCTCCTCTTTTTTATACCCTATCATTTTGCAAATTAGGTCGTTTACTTCTAAAATAACTCCGTTATCGTGTATTACAATTCCTTCTTGAGAAGCTTCTGCTAATAGTTTAAACCGTTGTTCACTTTCGTATAATTCCTGTTCTTTTTTAATTTTATAGTCAACATCATTTATCACAGATGCTCTTATTTTCTTCTCTCCAAATTGAATGTATTGTCCTCTTGTTTCTAAAAAAATATTTGAGCCGTCTTTTTTCTTGCCAATACCAAGATAATTTTCTTTTCCTCCCTTGGAAAGGTAATTTTTTACAAATTCTTCGGACTCCTCTGAAACAAAATCAAATAGATCTTTTCCTATTATTTCATCCAAAGAGTCGTATTCCAAAATACGTAAATACTGCTCGTTTACATCAACCACCTTTCCGTTTTCTGTAAATAATATTCCTTCAATTGCTAAATTAGAAAGTTGCTTAAATCGTTCTTCGCTTTGCTTTAGTGCTATTTTTTGCTCTTTTAGCTCGGTTATGTCAATCATGGTGCCTTCAACATAATCAGGCTCATCTGTATCATTTACGGTTGTCGTGTTTTCTATTGCCCAAATTACAGAACCACCTTTCAGTGTTATTCTGCTTTCGTGATTCATCATCTGACCTTTTGCTTTTATCAGTTCGTGAAACTGATTGTTGTCTGATGATTCTAAGTATAAGTCAGAGCACACCTCACCTAATATTTCATTTTTACTAGCATAGCCTAATATTTTAGCAAACGCATCATTACAATCTAACAGCATCTTGTCTGATGTTCTCACTTTGTAAACCCCTGCTAAATTTCGTTCGAATAGGTTTTTGTATTTTGCTTCTGATTGCCGTAATTTTTCTGCCGATTGTTTCGCCTCGGTAATATCTGTAATTCTTACAACATAATAATTAGACTTGCTTACTTCTAGGGTTGTGATAACTATGCTGGCAGGAAATTTTCTGCCGTTTACCGTTTCGTATTCTTCTTCAGAAGCCCAACTTCCCTTTTGCTGTAGGCTGTTTCTAATTTCTCCTAATTCTTCTCCTGTAAATGGTTTTACTTTAAACTTATCTCTTTTTTGACCCACTAAATCTTCTTTACTTTTAGCTTCAAAAAGCGTGATAGCTACTGTATTACAGTCAACTATTTCTTTAGAGTAAAAATTTACTAAAAAGAACGCATCGTATGATTGATTGAAAAGCGCTTTAAGGAAGTTTTTTCTGTCAATTAATTTTTTTTCAGTTTCGTTTTTTCCTCTAATAACTATAATTGCTAACGCATTAAAAACTATAAAAAACCCAAACAACAGTGGCTTACTTATTTCTGTTTCTGCGGCCATTAATATATAAAGGGTAGAAAGTATAAAGTTAAAAAGTATAAAAAATAAAACCCTTTTTGTATTTATGATAACCATCACTATGGCGTATATAGCTATAATGTACGCAAAAGTACTTTCTATTGAAAAGTTTTTATAAAACGCGTCAGTAAGTACATATCCTGAGTATAAAAAATAAGAGCAATAAAGTACTTTTTCTGCTACTTTTTTATACCACTCAAAATAAGAAAAAGTAAGTTGTAAAAGGCAACTAGCTAATATAACTATTGAAAAAATAACATTTAATGCAGAAATATTATTAAAAGTTAATAATGTTAGTGTAATGGTAAGGATTGAGCCTAGTATATTATATAATCGTACGCGCAGTATGGTTCTCTGCTCTTTATCGGTAATATCTGACCGATAAAATTTCCATATTTTTATAATTTCTTTAAAAAAATCCACTATTCTGCTTCTTCTATCCTAATTTTTATTCCGTCAACTTTTATTTCTTCTCCGTTTACGTATTCAAGTGTAAAAACCACTTCGTTATATTTATTATACCGTTTCCATTCCCCATCTTTTTGTCCCATTACATATACTCCTTGAAGCATTTTATTTCCTTCTCTATAATAGTATGTGTGCTTTCCATTGGCCTCGCCATCAATATAATTTCCTTCGAAGCGTAGTTTATCATTATTGTAATAATGTTTCCAGTTACCTGTTTGATACCCTCCTTCATAATTTCCTTCTTCTCGGTGATCGCCAACATAATGATACCAGAATCCTTCTTCTAATCCATCTAAAAATTCGCCTTTAGATAGTACCTTCCCTGTATCACAATATTCCACAAAATATCCCTCTTCTTTTCCTTTTCTAAAGTTTTCTTGCCGTTCTATATTTCCATTTTCGTAATACCATTTCCACTCACCTGTAGTTCTTCCATCGGCTCTGTATTTTCCTTTCTGTTCTATATTTCCATTTAGATGGAAATAAACCCATTCTTCAATTTGCTTGCCGTCTTTATATCTTCCCTTCGACCTCGTTTCACCATTTTCATAATATTCCGTCCAAATTCCATGCTTTACACCCGCTTCATCTACAATTCCCCCAATTCCCATTAATATACCATTAATATATATTTTAGATGCTGAAATTTCTCCTTCTCTAGTATATTCTCTAAAAATGCCAACTGGTTTTCCTCTACTATTATAATTACCAACAGATTTTACCTGAGCATTGTCATGATACTCTTTTCTTACCTCAACTGCTTGTAATTCTTCTGCATTATTAACAACTTTCCCTAGTTCCCATTTTGTTGTTGTAAGTAGTTTTCCTCTTGGAGAATATTCCCTAAAATATCCATTTTTCTTTCCATTAACAAACCTTCCTTCCCATCTAACAGTTATACCATCTTCATAAAATTCTTTCCAAATTCCGTGTTCATTTCCGTGTTTATTTTTGCGATTTATTTCTTCTCTACTTTTAGCATATCCACTTTCATACCTAATAAGTGTAATTAATCTTCCTTCTTTTGCATATTCAAATCCTAACCCGTTTTCAATATTTTCAATAAATGGTTTTCTGTATTTTAAAATACCCTCACTATCATAGTACAATGCCCAATTTTCTCGTTTGTTGTCTACCCAATTTTCTTCTGATTTTTTAAATCCCTCTCTAGAATATATAGTTGTTATACCATTTTTCTTCCCATTTTTATAATAAATTTGATTAGTTATTATCCCTTTTTCATTGTAAAAATTCCATAAACTATCTAATCTATAATTTTTCCTGTTTCCTTCTGATTTAAGTTTTCCTGATTCAAAATAAGTTTTCCAATATCCTTCAGGTTTTCCATTTATCATACTACCTTCACTAGATAATACTCCATTAGAATAAAATAATTTGTTATATCCATTTGGATCAATATCCTGACAGAATCCGAAATATGAAATAAAAATAACTAATATTAAACTTCTTACTTTTTTAGAGTTATTCACTGTCTATATAAAAAATAAAAATTTATAAAAAATATGTTAATATTATATAAGCTGTTAATATGGTTGGTAATATGTTAGTTTATTTTTTTGTAAAATGACTTATGAAAATAAAGTAACGTGATATTAACATCCTAAAAGTACAACTTTTGATTAAAACCAACCACTTTATACTTTTATTAACAATACATCAGAATTGACTTTAAGTCTAAAATGATAATAACTATTACTTAAAATTAGTAAATTTATTGTTAAGTAAGTATTCATACTTTGTGTGTAATTTTCATAGATTTTTTAAGTGGGGGTGTAATTTTTTAATAGGTAGATTGTATATTTAATAACCAATTTTTTTTTAAAACTTTATCAACATAAAAAGATGCTGAATGAACAGGCTCTATGTTAATAAGTATATTTACCACCGAAACTAATATGAAAAAGAAATGAAATTAGCGATTGGTTGTGATCACGCAGGGTTTGAGCTTAAAGAAAAAGTGAAAGAACGCTTAACGGATAAAGGACACGAAATAAAAGACTTTGGATGTTATTCGTCAACTAGTGTTGATTATCCAGACCATGCTCATCCTGTCGCAAATGGAGTAGAAAATAAAGAGTTCGATTTAGGAATTTTAATTTGCGGTAGTGGAAATGGAATTAGTATGGCAGCAAACAAACATCAAGGAATTAGATCTGCTATTTGTTGGGAACCAGAACTCGCAACCTTAGCAAGACAACATAATGATGCAAATATTCTTACGATGCCCGCTCGTTTTATTAGCCAAGAAAAAGCAATAGAGATAGTTGATTCGTTTCTTGCTCAAGAATTTGAAGGAGGGAGACATCAAAATAGGGTGAATAAAATAGCGTGTGTATAATGAGGTTAGGTGTTGGTTTTTTGTGTTTAGTATTTAGTATTTCAAGTTTTTCTCAAAGTGATTCGGTTTCTATTTATGGAAATTCCATTTTAGCCTCAGACTTAAAGAAGCACTTAGAAATAATTGCATCTGACGAATATGAGGGCCGTGAGACGGGAAGAAAAGGAGCAGAAATGACGGCAGAATATATTGCTAATTATTTTAAATCAATTGGCGTTCCTGGCGGAAATAAAGGAGAATATTATCAAGAATTTCCATTGATAATTCAACATTCTGGAGGCACAGACATTACCATTAACGATAAACAATATGGTTTTTTAGAGGATTTCTATTTTTATAGGGGATTTAATGATACTTCGTTCACAACCGAAGAAGTTGTTTTTGTTGGCTACGGAATTGACGATAAAAAATACTCCGATTACAAAAATATTGATGTAAAAGGAAAGGTAGTAATGGTGTTGGCAGGAGAACCGTTTAAAAAGGGAAAATCGGTTATAACAAAAAGTAAAGAATATTCACCTTGGTCGATGAATTGGAGAATGAAAATGCAAGCAGCTAAAGATAAAGGAGCGCGAGCAATTTTTATTATTCCTAAAGATATTAAACAAAACGTGTTAACAATGATTCACTATATAGAATCGCCCTCTATGATGTTAGACATGGGAAAGGCAGTACCTTCTAAGAGGCTAACTAACTTTTATATATCTCCAAAAATGGCAAACGAAATATTGAAAGAAACAGGCGAGACGGTAGAATCGCTTCGTGATAAAATCACAAAAAAAACGATTACTTTAATTTGTAGTACGTCAGTTAATGTTAAAATGGAACGTAAAACTGAAAACCTTTCTTCAGAGAATGTTTTAGGCTTTATTGAAGGTACAGACAAAAAAGATGAGATAGTAATTCTAACCGCGCATTACGACCATATTGGAGTTGATTTAAAAAATAATGAAGTATATAATGGAGCTGATGATGATGGTTCTGGAACAGTAGCCTTGTTAGAAATTGCAGAAGCCTTTGCGAAGGCGAAAGCAGAAGGTAATGGACCTAGAAGAAGCGTGTTAATTATGCCTGTGGCTGGGGAGGAAAAAGGACTGTTAGGGTCTGAATATTATTCTGAAAACCCAGTTTATCCACTAGTAAATACAGTGGTAGATTTAAACATTGATATGATAGGCCGTTTAGATGAAAAACATGCTGACGACCCAAACTACGTTTACATAATTGGCTCGACAATGTTGAGTACCGAACTGCACGCCATTAACGAAACCGCAAATACAACATACACTAAGTTAGATTTAGACTATGAATTTAACACCATTGACGATCCTAATAGATATTACTATCGCTCTGACCATTATAATTTTGCAAAAAAAAACATACCTGTAATTTTCTACTTTAATGGAGTTCATGCGGACTATCATAAGCCGACAGACACAGTAGATAAAATTAACTTCGAAAAAATGGAAACCATTACCCGTTTGGTTTTTTATACTGCTTGGCAGTTAGCCAACCAAGAAAAGAAAATTGAAGTAAATGTTAAACCTGTTGACGAATAGGCGGAATTTTCTTTTTCCGCACGGAACACCGTTAAGTTTTTAAAGAAAAGCGCACAGGATGGAGAAAGTATCTTTGTATTTAAATTCCTCGATGAGTCTATTTTCAATGATTTTAGGCATTCTAAATCTAATTCATTCCAAAAATAGAAAATATATTATAACAAACAGTTACGCTACTTTTGAAAATACAAGCAGGGTTTAACTATCCCTATTCACTCTTAATTCTCTACCATCATCAAGGGTAATGCCCTTAAATTTTCCCATCTTTTTATCAGCAGCAGCATCTACTTCAAAATAAGAGAATGAACCCTGTAAATCAACTGTGCCAATGCTAGCGGGTTTAATACCAGAAACTTCGGAAATGAAATTCATTAAATCTTGCTTACTAATTTTATCGCGAGAACCCATGTTTATAAAGTAACGGTTGGTATCTCCAGAAGGTTTATCTCTTCCTTCTTTTTTCTTCCAATCACCTTGATCGTCTCCGCTATCTCTAACACGTGGTTTTCTTTCGCTACTGCTATACTCGGGGCGGTCTCTTCTGTCGTTTCTATCGAAACGAGATTTTCTATCATCTCTTCTGTCCCTTGAAGGGCCTCTTCTGTCACGGTCGCGATCTCTTCCTCTGCCGCGGTCCCTTCCCTCTGGTCTGTCTGAACCGGTTTGGTTTAAGTTTTTTGAAGATTTGGTTTGAAGTTTGTCTAGTTCGCCAATCAGAATTTTTTCAATTAACTCCTCTTTCGTTAACCCGCTAAAAAGCTCATTAACCTTAGCAATTAGCGCTTCATCAATTTTATTGGTAGAAGTTTTAGCAATAATACCGTTACACCAAGCTTCCATTCGGGTAGCAGCAACTTGACTTGCATCTGGTACTTCTATTTTTGTAAATGTAATGCCCAATTGTTTGGATAAGCGATTGATTTTTCCGCTTTCTCTTGTGTTTATAAACGCGATTGAAATTCCTTTTTTTCCTGCACGGGCGGTACGCCCACTTCGGTGAGTATAGTATTCGTTTTGGTCTGGTAATGAATGATGAAAAACGTGCGTAAGGTCGTTTACATCGATACCACGAGCAGCAACGTCAGTTGCGATTAATACCTGTAAACTGTTTTCTTTGAAGCGTTTCATTACTCTATCTCGCTGTGCCTGAGATAAATCTCCATGAAGGCATCTACCTTGTAGTTTCTCCCTAATAATTGCTCAGCAAGACCCTGTGTATCTCTTTTTGTTCTGCAAAACACAACCGCCCTAATCTCAGGGTTAATATCTAAAATACGCATAAGGGCTTCAGTTTTATCTGAAGCTTTCGTGGCAATATATTGGTGCTCAATATTTGTGTTCACTTTGGTTTGAGCGTTAATTCTAACCTCAATAGGGTTATCCATATACTTGGCAACAATCCTTTTAATTTCGTTGGGCATGGTTGCGGAGAACAACCAAGTAAGTTTGTCGTCTGGTGTGTGGCTTAGAATGGCATCGATCTCTTCTTTAAAACCCATGTTTAGCATTTCATCTGCTTCATCTAACACCAAGAAACGAAGCTGTTCTAATTTAACAGCTCTACGCTTGATTAAATCGAGTAATCGCCCAGGGGTTGCAATGATGACATGTTGTGTTCTTTTCAGCGCACGCATTTGGTTAGTAATTGGCGCACCACCATATACAGCAAGTACACTAATCCTTTCCATATGTTTACTGAAAATCGCTAGTTGCTCTGCAATTTGTTGACCCAGTTCTCTCGTTGGAGCAAGAACCAACCCTTGTGTCGCATTTTGATTTGGGTCTAAACGCTGTAATAGGGGCAAACCGAACGCAGCAGTTTTGCCCGTTCCTGTTTGCGCAAGACCAATAAAGTCTTTTGAATCTTCAAGTAATTGAGGAATTGCCTGTTCTTGAATTTCACTTGGTTTCTCGAAGCCGAGGTCTGTTAGTGCTTTCAGAATATCTTCTGAAAGACCGAGTTCTTTAAATGTTGCCAAAGGGAGTGTTTTTATTTTTTGAGGGTGCAAAAGTAGACTAAAAATCTTACTT
>JAESTK010000130.1 GCA_016763645.1 Flavobacteriales bacterium | reverse complement strand
CTAGCTTATTTTTAACATAGTATCATTTGTCAATCCCTCCGTTCGAGAATACTCGAAGTCTTTTCTAAGGGAGAATTCCCTCTTGGAGAAGAGGGGTTAGGGAGATTGACCTAATATTTTTCGACATTGACTCCATTTAAGTCGTTGACAATCATTTGTTTAATAGTGAGTTCGATTAATCGAACCTAGGTTAATAGGTTTACTTAATTATGTTTCCAAAATAAGCACAAGAAAGGTCGGGAATTTGTCGGCCTTTTTTGTTTGTTGTTGATTTTGTTTTACCTTCACCTTGAAAATGAGAAGACTACTATTACTTTTAGTTTTGATTCCAAACATGGCAAGTGCTCAAATGGAATTGAAGAAAACCATTGC
This sequence comes from Flavobacteriales bacterium, assembly GCA_016763645.1. Classification (GTDB taxonomy): domain Bacteria; phylum Bacteroidota; class Bacteroidia; order Flavobacteriales_G; family NORP312; genus NORP312. Next base: position 28,552 of record JAESTK010000130.1, on the reverse strand, counting down.
TTATGGTGAATTTTTAGGCGCAGGTGAATTTTACTCCCTAAATATCGAAAGAACGGTAATGGCTGATGAAGAAAGTATGATAAACGCTCGTTTTGGCTTATCATTTACCACAGGTGAAATATATTTTATTCCCGGAGCAAACTACCTCAAACCTATTGGAGAAAATGGAGATAGATTTTTAGAAATAGGTGCCGGTGCCGGTGCGGTTTTAGGCACTTCGAATAATGGAAATCGCGCTTATGGATATTTAAATTTTGGTTACCGAAAGCAATCTACGGACTATAATCCACTTTTTTGGAGGGCGACTTTTACCCCCCTGCTATTTAGAAACCCACGGGCTAATGCAGGGTTTTTAGGGTATTTTACTCCATCTATTGGGGTTGCGGTGGGTTACGGATTTTAAGATTTTACTTACTACTTTTAATTAATCTTCCTTTATTTGTAGTCACTGAAAGGCAGACAATGAAAAAAATTCTTAATTACATAAATGGCGAATTAATTGAGCCAAAATCAGGACAATATTTAGATAATTACAACCCTGCGATAGGTAAAGTTTATTCATTAATTCCAGATTCGGATGCTAGCGATGTGCAGCAAGCGCAAGAAGCTGCACAGGCTGCTTTTCCTGCATGGAGTGTAACTCCAAAAGACGAACGCTCAAGAATTTTAATGAAACTAGCAGACCTTATCGATGCTAATTTAGACGAACTTGCTAAAGCGGAATCCGTTGACAATGGCAAACCAGTTTCGTTAGCAAAATCAGTTGATATACCTCGCGCAGCCTCTAATTTCCGATTTTATGCTACTGCGGTAGTGCAATATTCCACTCACGCACACGAAATGGAAGACACCGCCATTAACTACACCTTACGCCAGCCGATAGGTGTTGCGGGTTGCATTTCCCCATGGAATTTACCGCTATATCTTTTCTCATGGAAAATTGCCCCAGCAATTGCATCAGGAAATTGCGTAGTAGCTAAACCTTCTGAAGTTACTCCTATGACTGCCTATTTACTTTCTAAATTGTGTATCGAAGCAGGTTTACCCAAAGGAGTATTGAATATTGTTCATGGCTTGGGACCAAAAGTTGGGCAGGCAATAACTGAGCATCCAGACATTCCCATGATTTCGTTTACTGGAGGAACCGTTACAGGAAAGCATATAGCGAGCATCGCTGCTCCAATGTTTAAAAAACTCTCTTTAGAATTAGGAGGTAAAAATCCAAACATCATTTTTGCTGATTGCGATTTTGAAAAGGCGTTGAGCACAACAGTTCATTCTTCATTTGCGAATCAAGGGCAAATTTGCCTATGCGGTTCACGAATATTTGTTGAACGACCGATTTACGAAAAGTTTAAAACAGCATTTGTCGAAAAAGTAAAACGCATGAAAGTTGGCAACCCCGCAGATGATACAACCAAAATGGGTGCTGTAGTTTCGAAATCGCACATGGAAAAAGTGCTGTCATACGTTGAACTTGCAAAAGAAGAAGGCGGAGCAGTTTTAACAGGTGGCAATCAAGCACATATTGAAGGTGAATGTGCCGATGGTTGGTTTATTGAACCAACTATTATCGAAGGCTTATCGTTTGATTGCAGAACAAACCAAGAAGAAATTTTTGGTCCAGTAGTTACCATAATGCCTTTCGACACCGAAGAAGAAGTATTGATGATGGCTAATAGCACCAAATACGGTTTGGCATCGACCGTTTGGACGGAAAATTTAAAAAAAGCTCACCGCATGGCGAGAAACCTTGATGTAGGAATAGTTTGGGTAAACTGTTGGTTGCTCCGCGACTTGCGTACTCCTTTTGGTGGAGCAAAACAATCGGGCGTAGGTAGAGAAGGTGGTTTCGAAGCCCTCGAATTTTTCACCGAGCCCAAAAATGTGTGTATAAAGTATTAAATTAAATACTTTTCCTTCAAAAACTCTTCGAAAGAACCTAAATTAGCCAATACTTGAAGTTGCTGATACTTTTTATTGAATTCATCATCAGACATTTCTTTAGTAAGCACATCAATTTGATAACGCTCAAAATTTTTGATTGATGTTAATTCCTTCGGTGTAAGTTCCATACCGTTATCAAGCTTTTCACGTAAATCGTTAATGCTAACATTACCTTCTATAAAGGCTTGACGATAATAACTTTGTATTTTTTTTAGTGTCTTTTCCATGATGTAACTTTGGACTGCACAAATAAACCGAATCCGTTAATCACAATTTCACAATCAATCAAGTATATATTAACAATTTTGTGTTGATGTTGTTGAAAATGATATGAAAGGAATGTTAACAGTTATCATAATTTTATCTGCTCTTTTAATTGCAGTTGACGTATACACTTTTAAAGGTGTAAAAATGTTGATGAAAGACGTTGATAGCCTATTAATTAAAAGAGTTTTCACATGGGGATATTGGGCATTAACTCTTGCGATGCTTGCTTTACTGTACTACAGTTTCGGAAACTTTAGTAGTGCTGTAGAAAGTCATAGCTATCGAATACCCTTTACTGTTTTTAGTCTTTTTCTAATCTATCTTTCTCCGAAGCTGATTTTTATCATTTTTCAACTGATTGAAGATGTTGGTTTTGCTGGCTATTGGAGCGTAACAAAAGTTTCAGGCACCGAAACAACGGAAATATTGAGCAGAAGTGAATTTTTGTCTCAAACCATAACCAAAATCGGTCTCGGGATGGCCGGTTTACAGTTTGGAGCCATGATATATGGAGTGGTAAAAGGTCGTTTCGATTTCGAAATAGTCAATCAATCAATACAATTCGACAACCTCCCCGATAGTTTTAGCGGCTTACGAATAGTTCAATTGTCGGATATTCATATTGGTAGCTTTTTCGATAATCACGAAGAAGTTAAAGCCGCTATTAATAAGGTCAATGAGCTCAAACCAGACTACATATTCTTTACCGGAGATATGGTCAATAATTATGCTTGGGAACTTGATGGTTGGGAGGAGATATTTGGTAGTCTAAAAGCGCAATACGGTAAATATTCTATACTTGGTAATCATGATTATGCAGATTATGTAAAATGGGATAATGAAGCCGATAAGCTCAAAAATTTGGAAGACTTAAAACAAAGGCATGCTAAAATGGGGTTTGAGTTGTTGCTCAACGAATCTGTTAAGCTTGAAAAAGATGGTGAATTTATAGAATTATTAGGCCTCGAGAACTGGGGCAAAGGTCGATTCGCAAAATATGGAGATCTAGTTGAAACCATGAAGCATACAGCTCCCGAATCGTTCAAAATATTGATGTCTCACGACCCATCGCATTGGGATGAGCAAGTTCTAGAAAAAACATCAATAAATTTAACTCTTGCGGGGCACACCCACGGTATGCAATATGGGGTGAAAATTGGTAGCTTTCAATTTAGTCCTGTTCAGTTCCGTTACCCCCGTTGGGCGGGGATTTACACCGAAGGTAAACAGCACTTATATGTTAACCGAGGCTTTGGTTATATTGGCTTCGCAGGTCGTGTTGGAATCTCTCCAGAAATAACTTTACTAGAATTACGAAAGAAAGTATAACCTTTTTGTAATTACTGCGTCTAAAGGTGTCCGTGAAAAAAATGACGTACATTTGCACTCCCGAAAAATTCGAGAAGTGAATTTGCAACTAGTTGAATTAAAAAAAGTTATATGAGACAACTGAAAATTACCAAACAGCTAACAAACAGAGATAGTAAATCTATCGACAAATACCTTAGTGATGTATCTAAAGAGTCGATGATTAATGCAGAGGAGGAAGTAAACTTAGCTGTAAAAATCAAGCAAGGCGATGCACGTGCATTAAACAAGATGGTAAGTGCCAACCTTCGTTTCGTTATTTCGGTAGCAAAGCAATATCAAGGTCACGGACTTACGTTAGAAGATTTAATTGCTGAAGGTAATATCGGTTTAATAACCGCAGCAAAGCGTTTTGATGAAACCAAAGGGTTTAAGTTTATCTCTTATGCGGTCTGGTGGATTCGTCAGAGCATTATGCAAGCAATTGCAGAGAACTCAAGAGTTGTTCGTTTACCATTAAACAAAGTAAGTGCCATTCAAAAAATTTCTGGAGCGTTTAGCAAACTAGAACAGCAGTTTGAGCGTCCACCAACCAACGAAGAAATTAGTAAACTAATGGAAACCAACTCAGAGAGTGTAGCAGATTTATTCTCTTACTCTCAAAAGCAAGTTTCTATGGATGCTCCTCTTATTGAAGGAGAAGACAACAGTTTATACAATGTATTGAGCAATAATAACATTGGTACGCCAAATGATAAGTTGATGCACGAGTCATTATGTGACGATATCAATCGAATTTTGGTAACACTTAAATCACGTGAGGCAGATGTTGTAAAATACTCATTCGGGTTAAATAACGAGCCACCAATGACGCTAGAAGAAATCGCTAATCGAATGGATTTAACTAGAGAGAGAATCCGTCAGATTCGTGAAAAAGCGCTACGTGTGTTACGTAAAAAATCAAATTCTAAACTACTTAAGCATTACTTATAAAAGTAGATAGTTGTCAGAATAAAAAAGCCTTTCCATTAATGGAAAGGCTTTTTTTGTGCGAATTAGGTTTCCTTTAGTTCTTAATGATTTTCTTAGTCATCGTTTGACCATTGTTAAAAGTAATTTCAACAAAATAAATGCTGGGGGCTAACAAGCTTAAGTTTACTTCCTGATTTGAATTAAATGTGCCAACTTCATCTCCGATAAGATTTTTCATAGTAACCATCTCGTAATTGTTATCTCCCGTAATATATAGCACTGCATTTGTTGGGTTGGGATAAACGTGAAACACTGGATTGGTAATACTCGAAAAATACCCAGTTACCGCGCAATCAACAACCAAAACATCTTGGGAAGCACTATTAGAACAACTGTTGCCATCGGTGTACGAATAATTGATGATAAATGAACCAGTATCTGCTATCGTTGGGTTAAATTCATTTCCAATGATACCAATGCCTATAAAGGAACCACCGATAGGTGATCCAATAAGAGCAGTGGACGAGTCTGTGGTGCAATAGCTTGAATCTAATTCTGTAAAGCTAACTACTGGTAAATCGTTGACAGTTAAGGCTGTTGTTAATGTGCTATCGCATCCATCATTTGTAGTTAGTAAATCAATGTACACTCCGCCAGAAGAATAGGCGTTGCCATTCACGATTATGCTGTCTCCAAAACAAATACTAAACGATTGAGAAGCTGTAATGGCAGAAGCGACAGTTAGGTTTGTGGTGACTGTACTGTCACATCCGCCAATAGCTGTTAATACATCAATAAATACCCCAGACGAATCATAAACGCTTGAACCAACAACTATGCTACCCCCATAACAAACGTTATAGGCTTGGCTCACTGTGATCACGGCTGGAGAGGTAATTGTTATATAAGCCGTGTCAATGGTTCCAAGAGAATCGGTTATTACCACATAATAACCACTGTCAATTAAGCCCGTGGCGGTATCTGTGATTTGGCTTAGATTATCGGACCATTCAATAGTATATGGGCTAAACCCACCTGTTATATTTACTGAAGCTTCTCCATCTGAACCTCCATTACAGCTCACATTGGTTTGATAATCAATAGAAGCTATAAGTGTGGGAATTTGCACATTTACAATAAAGGGCTCTGAGACAAATTCATTTATTCCTGGCGAAGTGCTAATTACAGAAGGATAGTCAAGTGCCGTACCATACGATTTACAAGTGTAATTTCCTCCGTGTACAGGGGTAATACTTTGAATAGTTAAAAAAGTATCTGTTTCACCAACTAACGTGTCAGCCCCCCTGAACCATTGGTAGCTTAAAGCCGAATCTTGAGTAGCGATACTTATAGTAATAGAATCTCCAAGGGCTACATCAAAGGTATCGGTAGTTCCAAACGGGTTTTGAGGGCTATACCAAAGGATGAAAAGCCCTGAAAGGGTATCGGCTATTCTTAGCTCTCTAGCATCTGAAAAATCTAATTTATTGTTTCTGCAATCAATGAGCCCCAGCGCAGAATTATTAGAAAGGTTTGGAATAGAGCTAAGTTTATTATCTTGACAATAAAGCCATACTAAAGCAGAATTATTTGATAGGTCGGGCATAGAGATAAGTTGGTTGTTAGAACAATTAAGCCACTCTAACGCGATGTTATTTGATAGGTCAGGAAGGGTAGTTAAGAGGTTATCGTAACAATAAAGTTCTGTTAGGTTGGTGTTAGTTGAAAGATTAGGAAGAGAAGTTAATTGATTATTATAACAATGAAGCTGATATAAAGTAGTATTAGCAGTAAGATCAGGTAGCGCAGTTAATTGATTATTAAAACAATACAGCCAGCCTAAATTTGTATTATTGGTTAAGTCAGGAAGTGCCGTTATTAGATTGTCTTGACAAAAAATTTGAGTTATATTATTATTTGAAAGGTCTGGCAGAGTGGACAATAGGTTGTTTTTGCAATAAAGTAATCCTAAACTAGTATTATTCGTTAAGTCGGGGAGGCTTGTTAATTGGTTACCATTACAGTTAAGCCAATATAAAGAGGTATTGTTATCAAGATTTGGCAAAGCGGTTAATTGATTGTCATTACAAAAAATCCATTCTAAAGCTGTATTGTCAGAAAAGTTCGGCAGCGCGGTTAATAAATTAGTTGCACAACCAAGTCGTTCTAAAGCGTTATTGTTCATTAGACTAGGAAGACTCGTTAATTGATTATCATGACAATAAAGCCACTCCAAAGCTGTATTATTCGAAAGGTCAGGCAAGGCGGTTAACTGATTTTGATAACAATAAATTACTTGTAAAGCACTGTTGTTTGTTAGGTCCGGCAAAGCCGTTAGTAGATTGTTTCCACAATTAAGTGTTTGCAAAACAATATTGTTTGCTAGGTCCGGGAGTACCGTTAGTTGATTATTATCACACCTGAGCATTGTGATATTGGTAAAATGTTCGGCTCCGCTTAAGTCCGCAATATTTTGACTGTTACAAGCCAAAGTAGAGGTTACTGTCGCAGCCGAATCGGTAATTAAACTATCGCCTGATGCATCCATAAAACTTGGGTAAGTAGTGTTTAGAAAACTCCTAAAATTTACATCAGGAATATAAGCGTTTCCCTGAGCACAGACATTTACTTGGATAAGTGCCAACAACCCAAATGAAACCAAATTAATATATTTAGTTAGTATCGAAAGGAGCTTTGATTTTTTCATAGTAAATAAAAATACAATTTTTATTTTGAATAACAGGCTGAAAAACAGTGAACTATCTAGGAAAATGCTAAACGAATGGATTTGCCTAGAGAAAGAACTCTTTATTACATCTTGCGATGAAGTCGTTTACCATTTTTCGCCTGAAGGGTGGGTGGTGCCGATCATCTATTCTAGCAGAACTTTCGTTTTGCCAATAATAACTCCTTCAGCATTTTTTATTACTACAAAGTAAATTCCAGTTGGCTCGTTTAACAGTATATCTGTGGTTGAGTTTCCATTTATTTGCTTAGCACCGCCTATTTGTTTACCGACAACATCAATTATGGAAAGTTCAAATTGATTAGCTGCATTTCCTCCCACCACAACAGTAAAGCTTCCATTGTTTGGGTTGGGATATACTTGCAGTGATGTAATGGGTGATACGTTTAACACAGAATTAGGTATAGTTGTTGTGTCTGCTATTATGTTAATGTTTACATCATCAAAATAGAACCCATCTTCGGTAGTAAAAGCATCGCTTATTAAACGAATACGCAACAAAATCTCTTGCCCAATGTAATCTGCTAAGTTCATTTCTTCCAACACCCATTCAAACTGAAAACCGTTATAAACGGGATTGCCAAGATCCTGACTCGAATTACCAGTTTTAGTATAATTTCCACACAAAGGCGCCCAAGAACTCCCGCCATCATTCGATGCTTGAACCTGTACGTAATCGTAACCAGTTTCTAATTCCCATCGTGCCCAAAAATTAAGTTTCGCGTCAATAGCGTTGGTTAAATCAACCACAGTGTTTAAGTATATGCTGCTAGTAACATTGTTTCCGTGATTACCGCCAGGTGAATCTGTTATTGAACTTGGCGCAGAGTGGTAATCTGCGGATGTAATGGCCCAATCACCTACTAACCAATTAGATAAGTTGCTAGCATTGTCTGAAAAAATGACTGTTCCCTCTCCAAATATTTTGGTAATTGTATCAGACACAACGAACGAGCCATTGTCAACTTCTAACAAGAAAACAAGCTGGTCGCCAAGTTGTACGCTCGATGATAATTCAATAGAAATAGAGTCTATTCGCGTTTCCAATAGCGACATGCTGTTAAACACAATAGAATCCCCAACACTTATTATTTGAGAGCTAACGGGGCTGATACTTACGGTATAAGTTGCAGGAGAATCCAATCCCAGTCGTTTTATTTCAAAACCTATAAATGAAAGTGTGGTGTCAATTGTGGTAGGAGAAAGATCTTTCACTTTTGCGTACTTCCCTGCTAGATGAGCAAAGTTTAAATTTTGCCTTAAATTTGATTTACTAATAGATTCAATCCGGCTACTGGGAGGCCAAAAGCCATCATCATTATCGCCAGCTTCGGGGGTAAACGAAAGTGATTTAGGTTTTGAGGTTTGTTCTCCATATTGCCAATCATCAGAGTCGCCATTGACGATATAACCTACTGTTTGATCTCCAGTGCCGTATGTGTAATTATTTTGTTCTGTCATTACTTTGGCGAACTCTACAAAAACTGCGGAATCTGGAGTATAGAACGAAGGCGCGTACCCCCAAGGGTAAATTAATAGATTGCCATAGGTGTGATAATTTAGAACCATCAAAAACTCGTGGGTCTCACTAAAATATTTTACAGCTTCTAACTCAGGTTCTGAAAAAGCAGAAGGACCTCTATATGTATCGCTACTTGTGTTTGGTGATGAACCATTATCGTCAAACCCCCAAGCCTCTCCATAATTTCTGTTTAAATCAACACCATAAGTTCCGTCACCATTGTCTCGCCTATTTTTTCTCCACATACCTCCACCAATTGGGTTTGTATTTTGGTTTCGGATATAACCATCTGGATTGATCATAGGAATAAAATACAGTTCGGTGTTGTCCAAAATATTGGTTACTTCATCAATTATTCCATAGTTTTCTAGTAAATAATACATATACATAATAATTTGCGAAAGAGACCCAGGCTCTCTCGCATGGTGCAATGCTGTATAAAGTATCTCTGGCTCTGTTTCGTCAACAGTTGGGTTGTCTGATATTTTCAACCAATAAATGGGTAGTCCTTCGTGTGTTTGGTATGTACCGATAGCAGCGCTCTGTGTAATTAAGTTTGGATATTTAGCAAACATAGTGTCCAAATGATTTAAAAATTCTTGGTAAGTATAAAACCCACCCATAGAACCTAGATTGAAATCGGAAGGGGTTACAAATTCATTATCGGCAGAAGTACCAGAACAATTGTCCGCACCCCTGTCGCTACGGTTTACGGGTTGGGCGTTTCGTTGCTGATAGTATTCGGTAACATTGTCAATTAGTATTTCAATATTATAACCATTTTTCTGCATGATGGTAATATCCGAAGCAGAGAAATCGGAGATAAAGAATTTGTCTTTTTTTCGCTCACCGTGGTCAATACCAACACCTAATTGAATGAGCAGTTGTAAACCGTTATCATCGGTGTAAATTTTAACCTTAGAGTATTGTTCTTGAGCGATTGAGCAGATCGAGGAAACCAAAAACAAGAGAGAGAACAGATGCTTTTTCATAAGGATTGAGAATTTGAATTCGCAAGATAGCGAAATTTCGAACCAAAGAAGAAGAAGAAAATCGTAATTAGTGGAACGCTAAATAGCTTTCCATTTAAAAGATTCAATAAAATGAATAATATCTTGGCGGATAAATTCTTGCACTGGAGCAATTGAATCGGGGTTTGGCTTGGCGTTAAAATAGAGTGCTCCTCGTAAAAAATGGTTGGTGCTGTCAGTTAAATAAAATTGCATTGACGATGCAGCATTGCCTTCTAAAAAATACACTAATCCATACACTTTTGAGGAGTCATTAATAACCAACCTCTCTTGAATATCTGATGCCTTTGCGGTGTGTTTATAAACTAAAGTTCGTGAGTCTTCTAGAAATTGTTTTAAATCTCCTTTTACCTCTTTATAGCTAATATGGATGGTCGATTTAAACCTTGGATAATGTACATTTACCCAACAAGGTTCTGTATCTTTTGTCCTGCTTTGGTCGATAAAAGCTCGTTTGTTTATATCGAAACTGTATGGGCAATTTTCTGGAGAAAAATGCTTGTAGGTATGTTCAGGTAAATCAATTCTAAAATAGCCTAGGGGCTTTGGAGAATATTCTTCTTCACAGGAGAATAGGCAGAAGACACAAAAAACGATTAAGGTCCTATTTCTCAGCTTCTTCAATTTTCGATTCGTTTATCGTTACTTTCACTCTTTTTATTCTTCGCCTGTCGGATGCTTCGATGGTAAAACTATAGTTTTCAAAATTCACTTTTTCGTTTTTCTGCATTATTTTTCCTGAAAGCTCTAAAATAAATCCAGCTAAGGTGTCGGAGTCCCCTTTATTGTTTTCAAAATTATCGCCACCTATGTCCAAAACACGGTATAAATCTTTTAATGGGATTTTACCTTCGAATACGTAATTGGTGTCATCTAGTTTGGAGTAAACAACCTCTTCATTATCAAACTCATCCGTAATATCGCCAACAATTTCTTCGATAATGTCTTCTAAGGTAATAATGCCTGAATTGCCTCCATATTCATCAACAACAATCGCCAAGTGAATTTTTTTCGCTTGAAACTCAGTTAGCAGATCGTCAATTTTTTTGCTTTCAGGAACAAAGTAAGCGTTTCTAATTAAAGTCTGCCAGTTGAAATTGTCTTCTTCGTTGAGATGAGACAACAAATCTTTTATATACAAAACTCCCTCAATATGGTCGAAATCTTCTTTGTAAATAGGTATTCGAGAATAGCCAGAGTTTAGAATTTCTTGCATTACCAATTTGTAATCTGATGCAATATTTATTGATGTAACTTCTGTTCTGGGTTGCATTATTTGCTTGACATCAGTTTTTCCGAATTTCACAATTCCCTCTAATATTTTCTGTTCGTCTTTAGAAACCTCACTATCACTGGTAAGGTCTAAAGCATGAGATAGCTGGTCAACAGAAATATTTTCCGACTTTTTAATAAATTTTTTATCGATAAAAGAGGTCGTGAAAATTAAAAAACGACTTAACCCAATATACCAAAACACTTGTCCTAGTGCGTAGATAGGATATGCCATAACTCCAGCCAGTTTAAGAGGATACTTGTTGGCATACACTTTCGGAATAACTTCGCCAACTAGTAAAATTAGAAAAGTTACTAATCCTACTAATCCTATAAATTCTAATACTTCGGGGGGTAATCCGAACCAAGAATTTTCGAATGAGAAGAGAGAGTTTGATAAATAAGAAGACAAGATTACAATACTAATATTTACAAAATTATTGGCGATAAGGATGGTTGCCAATAATTTTTTTGGCGTAGCTAATAAGTCTTGAATTAAAGTGTTTAACTTACTCTTCGAAGAGTTCAGTTCTTCTTTGTCTTTTGGTGAAAGAGAGAAATACGCAACTTCTGCTCCTGAAATAAACGCAGAGCAAAATAGCAAACCAACTATTACCATAAAGCCTATAACGGTTCCGAAAGAAATTGATGAAAAAACGTTGAGTAATAAAAGGGGAGGAGGTTTGTCCAATTTATATAGTTAAGTAAAACATAGGTTAAAACGGCAAATCGTCTTTTTCTTCAGCACTTTCTATCTTGGGCTTGATTTCTTTCACTTTTTTTGGTTCAGCTTCAGCTGTAGGTTGTTGTTCAACAACGGCAGTTGAGTTATTATTATCACCCTTACTACTTAACATTGTAAAATCATCAAGAACCACCTCTGTAATATATCTTGTAGAGCCGTCCTTCTCGTAAGTTCTCGTTCTCAATTTACCCTCAACATAAATCTGTTGCCCTTTTTTAAGGTAGGTTTCAGCAACCTTAGCTAAACCAGGGCGTCTAATCGAAATGTTGTGCCAGTCAGTTGGCATCGTAACTCTTTCTCCCGTCTCTTTGTTTTTATACGATTCAGTAGTTGCTAACGGAAAACTAGCAACAGAGCCTCCATTTTCAAAATGTCTTACTTCTGGGTCTTTACCCAAATTACCAACGAGGATAACTTTATTTACACTTCCCATAGCTTAAAATTTACACTAACAAATGTAGAAAAATTATGGGATAATTGAAGGTGAACGTTCAATAAAATTGCTGATGATAACAGGAACAGGAAATTGCTCTAATTCGTGGTAATTTATCTTTTTGTAAGAAGTATCAAAATTCCCCAACACCTCAACTTCAATAAACGTTGCATAAATTATTTGATGACTCAACACATGTTTCACATCTACATGTACGGTCTCAATATTGTAGCTTGAGTTTTTGAAAATGGTTTCCCATTCTTTGGTTTGGATGAGGTTGTCAATAACTGTTTTTTTTACAGATTCAATTAGCGGAAATTGGTATAAATTTTCCCAAATTCCTTTTCCAATCCGTTGCTCAATGTAGGTAGAATTTTTATGATGAATTACCAAATAGTTAAAATATCGGTTGCGCTGTTTTGTCTTTTTGTCTTTTCGTGGTAGCGAATCTATTTTGGAGTTGGCAAACGCAAAACAAGAATTTTGCAAAGGGCACTTTTCGCAAGTTGGATTTTTGGGAACGCATTGTAGCGCACCAAATTCCATAATAGCTTGGTTGTGAAGTCCTGGTTGCCTGTTATCCAAGACTTCTTCGGCAAGCTTTTTAAACGCTTTTTTTCCTGAAGTTGAATCAATTGCATCTTCAATACCAAAAAAACGGGAAAGCACCCGATAAACATTTCCATCAACCACAGCTTGTTTTTCGTCTGCGCAAAAAGAGGAAATTGCCGAAGCTGAATAATCTCCTACTCCTTTTAATGTTATTAAATCACTATATGAAGTTGGAAAAACCCCATTAAAAGTCTCCAGTACTTGTTTTGCTGCAAAATGTAAATTTCTTGCTCGAGAGTAATAGCCGAGTCCTTGCCAAAGTTTTAAAACCTGTTCTTCTTTTGCGTTTGCTAAATCTTGTACAGAAGGAAAATGTTCAATAAATTTGAGATAATAACTTAACCCTTGTACAACCCTAGTTTGCTGCAAAATGACTTCAGACAGCCAAATTTTATAGGGATTTACGGTGTTCCTCCAGGGTAAATCTCTTTTATTTTGGTGATACCACCCCGTTATTTCTTTAGAAAAATGCATTTGGTAGTACAAAAACAGCGATTGGTCAAAAATACTAGATTTTGAAACAAATGGGCTTTTTTATGAATTATATTTGCAGCTGTATTTCATTGAGTTAGAGAACTTTAAAAACAGAGATTATGACAAAGGCAGATATTGTAAGCAAAATTGCAGATCAAACAGGGATTGAAAAAATTGCGGTTCAAGCAACCGTAGAAGCATTTATGGGTTCTATTAAAAATTCGTTAGAAAAAGGTGAAAATGTCTACCTTAGAGGATTTGGAAGCTTCATAAACAAGAAAAGAGCAGAGAAAACGGGAAGAAATATCTCTAAAAACACTACCATTATTATTCCAGCGCACTACATTCCAGCGTTTAAACCTTCAAAAACTTTTACTGAAGAAGTAAAGAAGAACATAAAAGTTTAATAACAATTTAGTGCGTTTCTCAACTAAAAGTCAGATATTTGCAGTTGCATTTTCGATTGCATTAGTAGTTCTTTTATATTTATTACCAAGTAAGGTAGCTGATACAGTAGTTGCAGAGAATAATACTCCTGTTAATATTGAAGATGCTATTGAGTTAGTTAAGAGTGGAAGTGACCCTATGAAGGGAATTCTAAAACTGCGAGAAATTTCAGAAGAAGACCCCAAAAATGTGAAAGCCCAATTTTATTTAGGCATATTCTCGGTTCAATCAGGGCAATTAGAAAAAGCCGTGACACGACTAACTAAAGTACTTGAATTAGATCCTAATTATATGGAAGCGTATTTATACTTAGGGCATTCATACTCAGGATTAGGTAATAAAGAACTAGCAATAGAAAGTTTTGAAAAATTTAGAACTTCAATCGAGGATTTAAAACTCATCGAAGAAGTTGAAAAACATATTAAAGAATTAAAAAATAATTAGTTATGCCAAGCGGTAAAAAAAGAAAAAGACACAAAATGGCTACCCACAAACGCAAAAAGCGTTTGAGAAAAAACAGACATAAGAAAAAGAAATAATTCTGGTCTGATTCCTAATTTAATTAGGTAGTCTATTATAAGTGATTCAGCGCAGCTGGATTCCTCCATTTTATTAATTGACAATTAGACCCCGAACTCGGGGTTTAGTCGGTTATATACATATTTTTATGGATAATGAATTAGTAATTAGTGCCACCTCTAACGAAGAAGTTAGAATAGCACTACTAGGAGACGGCAAATTGCTCGAGCTCCACAAAGAAACCCCAGGTTCAAACGAGTTCTCGGTAGGCGATGTCTATTTGGGTAAAGTTCGAAAACTGGCAGTAGGATTAAATGCAGCATTTGTTCATGTTGGACATGAAAAAGACGGATTTTTGCATTATTTTGATTTAGGCCCACAGTTCCTTACACACAATAATTATACAAAGCGTTGTGTTGAGGGTAAGCAAAATACGGCAGCTTTATCAGCTTTTCGAAAAGAAAAAGACATTGATAAAAGCGGAAAAATTGATGAGGTTCTTAAGCAGGGGTATGATATTTTGGTGCAGGTGGTTAAAGAACCAATTTCAACAAAAGGTCCGAGGCTTACAACTGAGATTACTTTAGCAGGTCGGTACTTAGTACTGGTTCCTTTTTCTGACAGGATTTCGATGTCGAAAAACATCAGAAAAAACGGTGAAAAAGAAAGGCTTAAGCGCTTACTCGAAAGCATAGTACCCAAAGGCTTCGGAGTAATTGTAAGAACTGTTGCTGAAGATAAAAAAGTAGCACAGTTAGATGCTGACCTTAAAGAATTAGTAAAGCGATGGAGAAAAATCCACAAGAATTTGAATGGTGCAAAGCCTGCGACACGGGTTCTTGGCGAGCTGAACAAATCATCTTCAATTCTTCGCGATGTAATGAATGCATCGTTTACGAGTATTAAGGTCGACAATGAAGAAATGGCTAACGAAATAAGAGATTACATCAAAATTATTTCACCAGAGAAAGAAAGCATCGTAAAGTATTATAAAGGTAAAGCATCATTGTTTGAGAGTGTGGGTATTGAAAAGCAAATTAAGCAATCTTTCGGACGTAATGTAACCATGAAAAGCGGTGCTTACTTGGTAATTGAACATACCGAGGCTCTACATGTTGTGGATGTAAATAGCGGAAATACCGCAAAATCAAAAGACGACCAAGAAACAAATGCACTTCGTGTAAATCTAGAATCTGCAGAAGAAGTTGCTCGACAGTTACGCTTGCGTGATATGGGGGGTATTATTGTAATTGATTTTATCGATTTACAAAAATCGGAAAACCGTAGAAAGCTACACAACAAAATGCGCGAGTGCATGGCTGATGACAAAGCGAAACATCATGTTTTAGCACCAAGTAAATTTGGCTTAATTCAAATCACAAGGCAGCGCGTCCGTCCACAAATGACTATTAAAACAGCCGAAGCTTGCCCTAGTTGTAATGGCACAGGAGAAGTTCAAGCAAGTGTTTTAATCATCGATGAAATGGAGAGAAACATGACCGCGATGATGGATAAATTCCCTGATGCGTCTATTACGTTAGAGGTTCATCCATTTTTAGAGGCTTTTTTAAAGAAAGGTTATCCTTCTGTTAATATGAAATGGTTGGTGAAATTTAAAAAACGATATAAAATTAAAGCAGCTACTTCTTACACCTTTTTGGAGTATCATTTTTTCGATCACGACAGAAACGAACTTACTTTATAAGTTAGATTTCTTTTATTTGTCCTAATGGGGCAAAAACTAACACCACATCAGGCTTTGGTAAAAGTGCAAAAGTATTGCGCTTACCAAGAACGTTGCCATTTAGAGGTTCGAAATAAACTCTATGACTTGGGGTTGTATAAATCCGATGTTGAAGAAACAATAGTTTCTCTTATTCAAGATGATTTTTTAAACGAACAGCGTTTTGCAGAGGCTTTTGCGAGAGGAAAATTTCGAATAAAAAAATGGGGAAAAATCAAGATTATTTCTGAACTAAATAAACGCCACATAAGTGAGTATTGCAAAAATAAAGGCTTAGCACAAATAGATGATGACGAATATTTAGAAACGCTATCGGAAGTTTTAGCCCGTAGAGAACGGCAAGAAAATGAAATAAATCCTTTTCGAAGAAAGCAAAAATTAACGACCTATTTAATTTCTAGAGGTTTTGAATCACATTTAATATGGGAATTATTGAACGGGGATTCCTAAGCAATATTAGGATGAGCACAAATGCCCTGCGAAGAATAACCTATTGGGGTTTGGTTTCCTTAGATAATTTGATAATTCCAATTAAATCGAAAAAAATTATGAAAGGATAGCATAAATCCCATTCGTACCATTTTTTTGAAAATTTTATATCGCTTGGCGTAGCGTGATGGTTGTTATGATAACCTTCTCCCATTGTAATGAGATCAAAGGGCATCAAATTAGTAGAGGTATCGTAGCGTTCATAATTTCTATAACCGATGCGATGCGCATACCAGTTTATTATTACGCCTTGGAAAGCTGTAATGATAAAGTGAAATGGTAGAAAAACCCACATCCACGCGGAATTTTCAGGCACAATGAAGTAATATATACTGATATAGACGACTGCCCAAAATAATCTAGCAGGTAATCTGTAGGCATATTTTTCCATAAACGGCCAGTCGGGTACATTTTTACAAAAACGACTTTCGACTTCAATTTTACCATGCTTTATTGCTCTAAAGAGCTTATCAGTTTTTAGCATCATGTTCACCAATGTTTTGTCATATTTGGGAGAATGAACATCTTTTTCGGTGTCGGCATAAGCGTGATGCATACGATGTAGTTTTCCATATACGTTTGGACTTAAAGAGGAAAATCCTTGTGTTAACCATGATAAGATATAAAACACTTTTTCCCAAGTGGATGACATTGTAAATTGTTTGTGAGCCGCGTAACGATGCAAGAAAAATGTTTGGAAAAACAAGGAAGTATACCAGTGAACGATTATGAAAAAAAGAATGGGCATAAAATAAACGGGAGTATTAGATGTAATTCAATTGGGAACAAAGTTAGCAAGTTTTGCGCAGAATATCAAGTGAATGAATCATCCATAAATTTCACATACTTTAATCTAATATAGGTGAAGTATTCAAAAATACCGTTAGCTTAGTGGCCTAAACAATTATCAATTATGATTACATCAGACCACGTAAAAGATGTAGCTGGACGCCTGGAAGCGTTAAGGGGGTATCTTTGACATCGACCTGAAGAAAGTCGAAATAGAAGAAGAAGAGTTAAAAACTCAAGACCCTGAATTTTGGAACGACCCAAAAAAAGCAGAACAGGTTCTTAAACAGCTTAAGCAAAAGAAAGTTTGGACAGAAACGTATGACATACTCTCATCTTCGTTAGAAGATTTGGATATATTAATTGAGTTCAATAAAGAAGGCGAGGCAACCGATGATGAGGTTGATTCGCAATACAAAACCATATTAGAACTTCTTGACGACTTAGAGTTTAAAAACATGTTGTCTGGCGAAGAAGATAACATGACAGCTGTGCTCGAAATAAATTCGGGCGCTGGTGGCACAGAAAGTTGCGACTGGGCAGAAATGCTAATGCGGATGTATATTATGTGGGGCGAAAAGCAAGGCTTCAAAATCCGCGAACTAGATTACAATAAAGGCGATGCAGCTGGAATTAAATCTGTAACGTTGGAGTTTGAAGGTGATTTTGCGTATGGCAAACTCAAAGGGGAGAATGGCGTTCATCGGTTAGTTCGCATTTCTCCGTTCGATTCTAACGCTAAAAGGCACACTTCGTTTGCATCTGCTTTTATATACCCATTGGTAGATGATAACATTGATATAGCCATTAACCCAGCGGATATTTCTTGGGATACTTTTCGTGCAGGAGGGGCAGGAGGACAAGGTGTGAATAAGATTGAAACTGCGGTGAGGTTAAAGCACGTCCCATCTGGATTTATTATCGAAAACTCAGAAACACGTTCTCAATTAGAAAACAAGGCGAAGGCGATGAAGTTGCTTAAATCTAAATTGTACGAGCAAGAAATGCGAAAGCGAGATGCAGAACGTTCCGAGATTGAAGGGAACAAAATGGCTATTGAGTGGGGCTCTCAAATACGTAACTACGTATTTCATCCTTATAAATTGGTGAAAGATGTTAGAACAGGGCAAGAAACATCTAATGTTCAGGGAGTAATGGATGGAGAAATCGATGAATTTATCAAGGCATTCTTAATGATGTTTGGCAAAGGTGGAGTTTCGAGTTCTTAGGCCAGAAATGATGAACGGAGTATAGTGTCAGGCAAATAGTTTAATTTTGGGTAATCCAATTCAAAGCAATCACCATGAAAAAACTTAGTTTAATATCGTGTCTAATAGTTTTAGGCGCAATATCCCCTCTGTTCGCTCAGTATACTTACAAAGACGTAGCACCAATTTTCCATCAACGATGCAGTTCGTGCCATAGACCAGATGGTGGAGCAGGATTTTCTTTGCTCAATTATGCTGATATATCCTCATCCTCGGCAGCGATACAAAACGCAGTTTCAAACGACATTATGCCACCTTGGTCACCAGATACTACGTACACAAGATTTTTTGGAGAACGGATAATTACGGTTCAAGAAAAACAAGCCATTTTAGATTGGATTGCTCAAGGAGCGTTGGCAGGAGATACTACTCTAGCTGAAGACCCACCAGTGTTTTCGAGTTCTCCATACAAGATAATGACACCGCCAGATTTGGAAGTTCAGATGCAAACTTTTGCGAGTAACGCTACTACTGTTGATGTATATAATTGTTTTGTTATTCCGATGAATTTAACTCAAAATAAAGTGTTAAGGGCTATTGAGATTGTCCCTGGAAACCCTGACATTGTTCATCACGCTGTGTTAACAATGGATACATTAGGAACTGCAACTACTGATGTTTCAGGAAGCTGCTACACCGACCAAGGGCAAGTTGGGTTAGGTTCGTATGTGCCAGGTGCTCCTCCTGTAATTTTTCCATCAACAGGTCAAGCGAAGATGGGAATTCGAATTCCAGCCGGTTCTAATTTGTCAATACAGATGCATTATCCTGCGGGAAGTGGCGGGCAAATTGATTCTACGAAAATTCGCTTGTATTTCTATCCGCAAGGGGAAACAGGGATACGAGAGGTATATACGAGTACCATTCTTCAAGATTGGAATTTCTCCATTCCAGCAAACACGGTACAAGAAGTTACTACAACTTACGATCCAGCGTCAGATGGTTTGGGCGGTTTAGATTTAACTGTTTTTTCTGCTTTTCCGCACAGCCATAATGTATGTACTAGCATAGAGAATTATGCTTGGTCTGGAACAGATACGGTGCCATTAATTAAAATCCCAAAATGGGATTTCGAATGGCAAGGGTTCTACACTTATAAGGAGTTGGTAAAAATACCTGCAGGGCATCAGTTTTTTTCTAGTCATGTTTTCGATAATACAACCAACAATTTAAACAACCCGAATAATCCACCACAAACGATTATTGCAGGAGCCGCAACGGGTGATGAAATGCTATTCGATGGATACCAATTCTTAGTTTATATGCCTGGTGATGAAAACATTAACATTGACTCTTTGCTACTTAATGACCCATTAGTAACCAATACTGGAATTGAAATATTGAGTGCCAGCCCGAGGACACAATCGTTTGTTTTTCCAAACCCTGCAAGGGATGAAATTAATATCTCATTCAGCAGCGCCTCTTCGCAAGAGTACTTTTTACAAGTTTTCGATATAAGAGGTAAAGAGGTGTTTAGACAAAAGGGAGTAACGAAAGGGAGTGTGCATACACATACTATTGCAGATAAATTGACTACAGGGACTTACCTTTACACCATAAGTTTTGAGAAAAATGACGCTCCTGCTTCAGGTAAATTTGTTAAAAAATAGAATAAACTTCAATGAAAATATATCATAATCCAAGATGCTCGAAGAGCAGACAAACGTTACAAATGCTTCAAGACAAAGGGGTTGATGTTGAGATAATAGAATACCTAAATGATATTCCTACGGTAGCAGAATTAAAAGATATTCTTCAAAAGCTTGAGATGAAACCTGAACAGGTGTTAAGAAAAGGGGAAGCTGTCTTTAAAGAAAAATTTAAAGGAAAGACTTTGAGTGATACGGAATGGATTAATGCAATGGTAGAAAATCCAAAACTAATAGAGCGACCTATTGTAATTAAAGGAAACAAAGCAGTCTTAGGCAGACCTCCAGAAAATGTATTGGAGTTAATCTGGCGTTACTTCCAAATTGCTAACTTTTCCGCTAGCGTTGGGTTTACTTTGTCAAGAATCAAAAGAGTTGCTACATATGGAAGGAAAGTAAGTAGGAAGATTAACATCCAAAAAGCCATTCCAAGTACAGCGAAAAATATAAAAATGCCAATAGTTTGCATAGTAAATTAATTTGCTGCTAAAATAGCACAATTTTATAAACTAAAAACTGCTTTTAAGTTTAAATTTGTCGAATAAATCGATTATCATGGAATACAGAATAGAGAAGGACACGATGGGCGAAGTACAAGTGCCAGCCGATAAATATTGGGGTGCGCAAACCGAACGTTCAAGAAATAATTTTAAGATTGGTGTTGCAGGAAGCATGCCTTTGGAAGTTGTTTATGGCTTTGCGTATTTAAAAAAATCGGCTGCTTACGCGAATTGCGAGTTGGGAGTATTATCAACCGAAAAAAGAGACCAGATTTCTGTAGTTTGTGATGAAATTCTTGCCGGTAAACACGATGACCAGTTTCCGTTAGTTATTTGGCAAACAGGTTCCGGCACACAAAGCAATATGAATTGTAACGAAGTTATTGCTAACCGTGCTCACGTTATTGCGGGCAATAAAATGGGAGAAGGTGATAAAACGCTTAGCCCAAACGATGATGTAAATAAATCGCAATCATCTAATGATACTTTCCCAACGGGGATGCATATTGCTTGTTATAAAATGGTTGTTGAAACTACAATTCCAGGGGTTGAAAAATTGAGAGATACCCTAAAACGAAAATCCGAAGAGTTTAAAGATGTAGTCAAAATCGGGCGAACCCACCTAATGGATGCAACTCCACTCACTATTGGACAAGAATTTTCGGGGTATGTTTCTCAGCTAGACCACGGTTTGAGGGCGTTAAAAAACACTCTTCCACACATGGCAGAACTCGCGCTTGGCGGAACTGCAGTTGGAACAGGTTTAAATACACCAAATGGATATGATGTTTTGGTTGCCAAAAAAATCGCAGAATTTACAGGTATGCCTTTTATCACTGCCGAAAATAAATTTGAAGCATTGGCCGCTCACGATGCAATTGTTGAAACACATGGTGCATTAAAACAAATGGCGGTTTCGTTAAATAAAATTGCGAACGATGTTCGTATGATGGCATCTGGACCTCGTTCAGGAATCGGAGAACTGATTATTCCGGCTAATGAGCCAGGATCTTCAATTATGCCTGGTAAGGTAAATCCAACTCAATGTGAAGCATTAACAATGGTTTGTGCTCAAGTTATGGGCAACGATGTAGCGGTAACCGTTGGCGGAATGCAAGGTCATTATGAACTCAACGTATTTAAACCAATGATGGCCGCTAACTTATTACAAAGTGCAAGATTAATCGGAGATGCGTGTATGTCTTTCGAAGAAAATTGTGCCGCAGGTATAGAACCAAACTACAATAGAATTAAAGAATTAGTAGATAGTTCGTTGATGTTGGTTACAGCTCTGAACACTAAAATTGGTTATTACAAAGCTGCGGAAATTGCTAACACAGCTCACGTAAATGGGACAACTTTAAAAGAGGAAGCTATCCGTTTAGGTTATGTTCCAGAAGAAAAGTATGACGAGTGGGTTGACCCTAAAAAGATGATTGGGGGTTTGGATTAGCTGACTCGTCTTCTGCGAAAGCTTGGTAATTGAAACAAATAATTACTATATTCGTTACATAATCATACACAATAAAGATACTTTTTATGATTTCGGCAATAAACAAATACGAAGAGATAGTAACGAATATCAGTTACTACATTGATATTTCTGGTTACAAGAATAATTTTCTTAGCGAACAGTTAGGAATCGGTAGGGTTAGTTTTCAAAGAAAAAAGGCGAATAGTAGTTTTACATTTGAGCAGATAAGAAAACTGTCTAAGTTTATTTTTGCGCAGGAGTATGTAGAAAAAACAGAACTGCTCGAAAGAGTTATTCAGCAGTCGATGCAAGAAGCTAACGAAAAGAATTTTATTGAAAATTCGCAAGTAAAACGTTCAACTAATGCATAATGTTCAATGGACTCCAACAGCGGTAAAATCGTACAATAATTTAATAGCTCGAACCAAGTCATTTGAACTCGCTTTAGATAAAAAGATATCTACTTTGGAAACTATGCCGCGTTCGTTTCCTTTCGATGAAAATTATAAGTTGAATCGCGCTGTAGTTAACAAGCGACATATTTTGTTTTATGATATTGTTCCATCAAGAAATATGGTAGTGCTGATACTCTTTTTCGACACCAAAGCTGATACAGAAAAGATACGTGCTTTGTTGAACTAGTTCTGAATAATCTTTGATTGTGCAGGGTTGACCCTAAAAAGATGATTGGTATTTGGATTAGGAAATCACTTACAATTTTCGCTTTTGTTACAGTGTGGAAGTTACTTCTGCGACTTTATATCACTCACGAATTGTTTAATCTTCTGCTCGTCTTCTTTTTTGCAGACGAGTAATGTATCGTTGCTTTCAACCACAATATAGTTGTCGAGTCCTTGCAGAACAACCAATTTATCTTTAGGCACATTGACAATACAGTCCTTGGAATCGTATACGTGAACATTGTCGCCAATAACTCCGTTGCCCGAATTATCATGATCTAAATGCGTGTAAAGCGAACCCCAAGTTCCTAGGTCTGACCAACCGAAATCGCTTAGTACAATGTAAACATTGTCTGCGTTTTCCATGATGCCGTAATCGATAGAAACGTTTTTGCAGGTGGGGTAAATCCGATTGATAAATTGTTGCTCTTCCGGTGTATTGTATTTTCCAACACCCTCTTTAAAAAGTGCATCTACTTCTGGTAAATACTTTTCAAAGGCAGTATTGATACTTTTTACATTCCAGATAAAGATGCCCGAATTCCAATAAAAATCCCCGCTTTCAATAAATTTACTGGCAATTTCTAGAGTAGGTTTTTCTGTAAATGTTTTTACTTTTCTAATATGTTCGCCTATGCTTGTTGATTCTTCAGTAAACTGAATATAACCGTAACCTGTGTCAGGCCTTGATGGTTTAATGCCAAGCGTTACTAAGCAGTCATCACTTTCTGACTGCTCAATGGCGGTATTAATGATGTTGACGAACTCTGGCTCATTTAACACTAAATGATCGGACGGAGCAACAACAATATTTGCATTCGGATTTTTAGCTGCTATTTTATAATTCGCATAAGCAATACATGGTGCGGTGTTTCGCATCATGGGTTCGCAAACAACTTGGTCTTCGGTTAGTTGAGGCAGTTGTTCCAGAACAATAGACTTGTATTGTTCGTTGGTTACAATGAGGATGTTCTCTATTGGACAGATGTTTTTAAAACGATCAACGGTTTGCTGAATCAGCGTTTTTCCAGTTCCGAGAATATCAAGAAACTGCTTAGGCATTTCGGCACGACTCATTGGCCAAAACCGACTGCCAATACCGCCAGCCATTATAACCGCGTAATTATTTTCCATATTAGGTAAGCCTATCTAAAGAGGCTTTTAGGTTGCTAAAGAATCCAGGAATGTCTTCCATTTTCGCTGTTCCAACAGATAAACGATACCACGATGATTTTTTTGAAGCACCAAAAGCGTAAAAAGGAACTAATGCAATTTTTGCATCGTTTAGCAAGTATTTTGTAACGGCTTCGGCAGTAGTTAGTTTTATTCCGTCAGGCGTTGTACTCCCCTGAATGCTTATTTTTATTGTAAGGTACATTGCCGCTTGTGGTGCGATTGCACTTACTCGATACCCTTGCGATTTAAGGCTGCTAAACCCTTCATGAAAAGCAGTTAAACGTTGATTTATTTTTGTTTTGATGTCGTTCAAATATTTATCCACAGCGCTATCATTCATCAAATAATTGGCACAAGCGATTTGTTCAGCTTTTGGAGCCCAAGCGCCAATATGGCTGCAAATAGCACGCATTTTGTCAATTATTTTCTGAGGTCCAAAAGCCCAACCAACTCTAACACCTGTTGCGGCAAATGCCTTTGAAATACCATCTACATATATTGTATAGTTTTTCATTCTAGGGCGAAGGGAAACTGGGTCAACATGTATTGTTAAGCCATGAGTTAGTTGCCAATATATTTGATCAAAAAGTAGGTAAACTGGTTTTTTCTGTTCGCCACGTTTTTTGTTTTCTTCTAACACTAAATCACAAATTTCCTCTAGTCCTTTTTCAGAAAAAGTAGTCCCTGTAGGGTTCAATGGAGAACATAAAGCAATTATTTTCGCTTCAGAAATAAATGGCTTTATGTCTTTTGCAGTAGGCATAAAATTATTTTCTGGAGACCCTTCAACTTTCACTTGTTTGGCACCAGAAATATGACAGTAATGATTATTGTTCCAAGATGGAGTTGGGAAAATAACAGTGTCTCCTTCGTCAATAATAGTTTGATAAATGGCGTAAATCAATGGCCGTGCTCCGCCAGAAATTAAAATTTGACTTTCGTTATATTCAACGCCTCCACGAGTGTGTAAGTAACGAGATACAGACTTCCGCAATTCTAACATTCCATTCGCAGCAGGGTAATTGGTGTGTCCCGCTCGATATGCTTTAATAATTTCTTCGGTTAGTTCAGCAGGAATTGGGAATATCTCGGGGTCGAAATCACCAATAGTGTAATTGTATATTTTTTCACCGTTTGCTATTTTTTGTTTTACCTCTCCAGCGAGTTTAATTATTTCTGAACCGACAAGATTTTCAGCCATTTCAGAGACTTTTAACAGGGGAGATGCTTCCATTATACTTGAGTACATAACGTTTCTTAATTTCCCGCTAAATTAGCGATTCAATGAGTGAAAGGAGCCTTAAAAAAGGAGTTACTTATTAACAACTTTTACAGAAGCAGTACCTCGTATGGTGTACTGTTTTTTTGTTGCGACTTCCGTACATAGATATCGCGTTCTACGCTTTAATCCTTTTTGAAAATACGATTATTCGAAAGTTCAAAAAGTCCATTTTGAGGTAATGATTCTAACATTAGTTTAGATTCATCTATTTCGTCATAGTGAGATAGAGTTCTATACAAATTGGTGTCGGAGCAGCTCGAAGCTTTTGGATTAATTAAATATTTTGAAACCGCTTTGATAATATCATCTGGTAAAATGGAAGGATGTAAAAACGGAAGCATCAAGTATTTGAATTCTGTTTTCCATTCTATGCCATGAGGCGAAACTCGTTTTCTATTTTGTATCCAGATTTTATGATGTGCAATTTCGTGTACTAAAGTGATAAGGAAAGAGTATCGATTAAGGTCGTTGTTTATAGTGATTTGAGATTGTAGTTTTCGTGAAGCATTTGGTCTGAAATCGCCAAGTTTTGTTTTACGTGGATTGACAATTTTTATGGTAAAAGACGCATCAAATAGCTCAATTATTTTTTCGTAAGAATTTTTAGGAAGGTATGTTTTGAGTGTATCGATCATTCAATTTTCATTTGCTGCATCAACTGCAAAGAATGAGGAAGAAAACACAATGATTCGCAAAAGCATTTTGAGAATTGTGAGTTCTATGAACTTCAATCATCCTCTCATTATAGCATTCAATCATTCTCATTACTTCAACAACTGATATGCAATAAAGCTAAACAGATATGCAATTCCTGTCATGTAAACTAGTTGGATAGCAGGCCATTTCCATGATTTTGTTTCTCGATAAACTACGGCCAAAGTGCTCATGCACTGCATTGCAAAAGCGTAAAACATCAGTAGTGAAAAACCAACAGCAAACGTGTACACTTTTTCTCCGTTGGCATTGGTTTCGTTCATCATTTTTTCGCGGATAGAGGTAGTATTTTCTTCATCCTCCACACTGTAAATAGTTGCCATAGTTCCTACAAAAACTTCACGTGCAGCGAATGAGGTAACCAATGCTATTCCCATTTTCCAATTAAAGCCAAGCGGTTCAATAATTGGCTCAAGGGTTTTGCCCATCATCCCTGCGTAGGAGTTTTCTAACTTTAATGAGCTATATTGTGTATTATCGATTTCACCCTGCTTGAAACTGGTTTGTAATTCGGCAAATTTTTCGGTTGGGCCGTAAGATGAAAGCCCCCAAAGAATAATTGAAATGGCTATAATAATTTTGCCTGCATCGAACAAAAATACTTTCACTTTTTCGAGAATCGTAAGCCCAATATTCCTCCATCGAGGCATACGATAAACCGGCATATCCATAATAAAAGAACTACGCTCTTCTGTTTTAATAAATTGATTAAAAACCAAAGAAGCAAGTATTGTTACAATAATTCCGATGAAGTACAACCCAGTCATTGCAAGTCCTTGTAAATTAAAAATCCCTCCAATAGTTTCACTGGGAATAATAATCGAAATGATGAGAATGTAAACAGGAATTCGTGCAGAACAAGTCATCAATGGAGTAACCATAATGGTAAGTAATCTTTCCTTTTTGTTGCTAATGGTTCGGGCACTCATAATGGCGGGAATAGCACATGCAACTCCTCCCATAAGCGGTATAACAGACCGACCGTTTAGCCCTATCTTTCGCATTAGTTTATCTAAAATAAAGCTCACTCGAGTCACATAGCCAGTGTCTTCGAGGATGGCGATAAAGAAAAACAGAAATGCAATTTGCGGAACAAAAACTACTATTCCCGCAAGCCCAGCTAGCACTCCATTAAGTAATAGGCTAGTTAGAAAATGTTTGGGGAGTACGTTGGACAAAAACCCAGTCAATGCACCAAATCCATTTTCAATCCATTGGTGGGGTATGCTGACCAACTAAAAATGGATTGAAACATTAAGGTTAGTATCAATAAAAAGATAAAATACCCTAGAACAGGATGCATTGCATATTTGTCAAGTAACTTAGTGATACTTCCTCTTTTTGCAGTTTTGGTTATGCTCGTTGCGAGAATTTCAGCTATTTTCTCATATCTTTTTAAGATACTTGAAGTGTATTCTGGGTTTTCAAACCCTAAAAACTCTTGTTCTTTTTGTTTTTTCGCTAAGGTGTTTTTTAGGTTATCTATTCCCTTATCGGTTCTACTATTTAACCTCAGAAATGGGATTTCGAATTTTTCAGCCAACTTACTTTCATCAATTAAAATTCCGTTGTCTTCAGCAACATCAAGCATGTTTAACCCAACAATAACTCGACACTTTTTATCCATGATTTGCGTGCAAAGCAACATCGAGCGTTTTAAATTTGATGCATCTACAACATAAACAACAGTATCGACTTCGTTGGCGTTTTGTTGTAGAAAATCGAGTGCAACTTTTTCGTCTTCTGACTTCGGTTTAATACTGTAAACGCCAGGGAGGTCAATAATTTCAAAATCGAGATTGTCGTGAGAAAACTTCCCTGTTTTTTTATCTACCGTTACTCCTGGGTAATTCCCCACACTTTGGTTGAGGCCAGTTAGGGCATTAAATAGCGATGTTTTACCGCTATTAGGGTTGCCAATTAGTACTATTTTTTTTACTGAACTCAAAGGAGCGAAATATTAATATATCGAGCTTCATCTTTTCGTAAAGCGAGATTTCCATCGGCTAATGAGATTATAATTGGGTCGCCAAGTGGCGCTACTCTGTCTAATTCGACAATTGAACCAGGTAAACACCCCATTTCAAGCATTTTTTCTTCTATTGCTTCATCCTCAAAACTTTGGATGGTAGCTTGTGTTCCTTTTTGAAGTTGGTCTAATGTGATAAGAGAGTTCATCGCGAAAGCGCAAAAATACCTTTTTCGAGTAGGGATTTCAATACCAAAAAGGAAGTATTTACAAGAGCTTGAATTGTAGTTAAACTTTTTCCTCCAAGTTTGTTGCTACTTGACTCCACTTCGGACAATCATCGCATTGGTTCTTCCTGCGAAATAACGCACAACTTGAGAGTAATTGCATTGTAAAGACAAGCAATAGACAATAGATCGTTATTTTTTGTGCTTTTTTCACGAATTCAAATATAGGTAATTCACAAACACATATTGGCAAGTAGAGTTATACAGAATAAAACGATATTTGTTTCGTCTTATTT
>JAESTK010000296.1 GCA_016763645.1 Flavobacteriales bacterium | reverse complement strand
TGTCGGTCCTATTTAATAGAAATTCGCACTTCACCCTTGGCTCTCTCTTGCTCAGAGTTATTCTTATCTTTTTCCCTTTCATTTATTTTATTGAGAGTTTTCTGGGCCCCTTCATAACCATTATCACGGGCTTGTTGTAACCAAAATCTAGCTTTATTAAGATCCGTTGGGAGAAATTCAAAACTCTTTACTTTAGGTAGTCCAGAATACAGTAACCCTATATTATACTGTGCTCGGACATGTCCTTGTTTGGCAGCTTTCTCATACCAATAAGAACCTGATGTAGGATCCGCCCAAAGTCCAAGTGCAATCATCCATCCGTTTAATCCTGATCTACTTACCAATCCATCTTCACAAAAAACTCCTAATCTATGTTGGGCCTCTGAATCTCCTTGGTATCCTGCTCGTTCAAACCATGTTGTTGCTTTGGTTAAGTTTTTTGGAACACCTATCCCTTTCGTAAAAAGAATGCCTAAAATGCATTGATTCAAAGAATCTCCTTCTTTAGCCTGTTCCTCAATCTTAGTGATAGTTTCAGGTGTAATAGATTTTAGAGCATTGAGATAACGTTTATCTATATACTCTCTTTCGGGACGGGTCATCATGTGATGTTCATCAAATAAAGCAGAAATTACATCTCCACAAAAGATATTGGCCAAAAAAAATAAAAGTAAAATAGTGTATTTCATATCAGTATCCTTTTTATCAATCCATCTTCACAAAAAACTCCTAATGTAAATGATGATACCCTCTAGGATTATATTTATTCCAACGAAGAAGGTAACGCGCACTAACCCACGGATTTCTTCCGGCTTGTGTATCAGATAATACGCCCCACCACATACGTAACGTAAAAGGGGTACGAGCATACAAAGGCACTTTAAATCCTGCTTTCTCTATCACATCTACTACATTTGAAGTGCAGCTATTATTTTCATAACTATAAGTTCCCATATCACCTGCAGAGACTTTAGTATTTGCTTCTGTAAGCATCTGCGCTGATTGACCTCCACGTATCTCTACTCGTGCCCCTGTGTATCCTCCTCTAGTAGGATCAAGATCATGACCCCCTGTGTCTGAAAATATGCCAAAATGAGTTTCTTGTATACCATTATTACTGACGATAGTTTGATCCATAAAACCGACGCCATCTATATTGATCGTACTATGGCCGGCTAAGTCATTAGAGCCTTTTAGCATACTACCAATCTCAGCAAAATTCCTATTCCTGGCACCATCCCTAATCAGTTTACTATTTATTTTAGCAAATCCTCTCCCTAAACCCCCTAATGCAAGCGCTGAACCTCCTCCTATGGCGCCTCCTATCAAGGAGGATTTTAGCGCACCAGAGCCTTCCCATCCCCCTCCATTAACCCCATTGGTTACATATCCACCACCAGACCCTAAGGCTGTACTCATGGCTACATCTGCTGCAAGCGTCCTGCCGGCAGTCCACCCTGCACCCCCAATCCCCGCTCCAGCACCACCACCTACACCACCAAGCGCACCACCTATAGCTACATTTTCCCAAAAACCCCCTGATTCATAGACATTATCATCTTTATGAGTTGCTGAATAACTGATACTGCTTGCCCCTGCCCCCATAGAGACGCCGATAATTACGGCAGCCAATATGGGCGTAGCGGTTCCAGCAGTGAGGACTGTCGCAACTAGTGCCCCTGCTACAGCCAGTACACCTAAAGTGACTCCTAGTACGGCTTGAAAACTCCACATACCGCTAGGATCTGTGGCCATATTCGGCATCCCCCCCACATAAGAATAGGGGTTATAGAATTGATGGGCTGGGTCTCCTTGTAAAAATCTTGCAATAGAGGGATCATAAAACCGAGCATGATAGTTATATAATCCTAATTCACTATCGTAATATTGACCGGTAAAAAGATTATTGTAAATCAAATCTGGAGTTCCTATAGGCACAATTGTTGGAATACCATATACATCATAATTATATAGATATTGGGCAGCGCCTCCTTCATCCACAATCATGCGGGTGGATCCTAAATGATCCGGTAGCGCCCAATAAAAAGTGTTATTATCCTCACGATACACCAATCCTACACCCTGGGTACCAATATATCTTTTGGTTTGAGTGGGATTGCTTATATGAGAAGTTATTTCTAAATCCCCTGAATGAATCGTCGTACTGACTAAGGTGCTATTATCATAAACCCTTTTTCGTGTTCTTTGGTCATCTGGATTATAATCAAAGACGGATTTAATATTTGTCTGAGGGAGCGTTATGGAACGTGCTTTATTATTCCAATTATTATAGGCTGTATCCATTAACGTATTTGTTCCATCCGTCACTTGGCTTATATCTCCAATGGCATTATACGTATAATGTTTTATGAAAGAAGGATCATTTGTAATGCTCACTAATTGATTCTTATCAGGGGCTGTCGTATAATTTCGGGTGGCAGCACCAACAACATAATTGACAAAATTACTGTTATCATCAAATGTCCACGCGTGATTCTCTCCTCCGTCATTGTTTGCCGTGATCACGCGATTCAGATGATCAACAGAATAACAATAATCTGAAGGTTGGGGTGTTGGGGGAACAATGCCATAAGTAACGGTATTATGGGATAGGGCGCCATTATAGTATCCTGATGACGGCGTTTGACAATTATCACTTGTATATTTAAGGCCCTGGGTTACATAACTATCACTTGTAGAAAGAAGCCAATTATTAGGTAAGTAGTCATAATTCCTTGTTGTTAAGGTAGATCCATCAGGCTTCAAAAGTTCGATATTTTCAATATTTCCTTTTTGGTCATAGGTATAATTCGCTTTCACCGTTTTAGGCGTTGCTCCAGAACTTGACGTCGCATCAACTTCTTCTGTTTGTCCGAGCATATTAACGGTATACGTTACAATCGCACTGGTCGTATTGTCTGCGACAGTTTTCACCCTACCGTTTACAGTATAGGTATAAATCGTACTATAGGAAGTATCTTGAACTCCGTCATAGGTCGCTTGTTGAAAGCTGGTCAGAATTTCCCCTGTCGTCCTGTATGTATAGGTATTTGTGATATCTGCTGTATCAGTACCATCAGGATCACTATTAAATGAAGTGGTCTGCCATGGCCTGCCGACTGTAAGAGCTTCTGTATTATCTCCGTTAGTATTATCTATATCATAAAGAGTGTGACTGTTAACTCTCGTGTTTGTTGAAGGCCAGCTTGGATTATTTGCATTAGCCTCTAATGTAGGGGGGTCCCACGCCTGATTAGTATCTGTATAAACACCTAATTCTACAGACCTCCCTAAAACATCATATTTGATATAGTTGTAATATGTATTTCCCTCTGCTCCTATAGCATCTTGAGTAAACCTGGGTCTATTGAAATTGTCATAAATAACATTCGATATACCAGTGTCTGGGTATGAAGATCCTATTTGCCGACCCCAAAAATCATATTGATAAGATGTAGCTGAAGCGGGAATAGGGACAGGACCTGAATCAAAGGAGTTTGTTTGAGGGGTTAAATTATTTTGATAATAACTTGGGGGAATACTGCCAATAATCTGGCCATATATATCGTACACTTGGCTGGATTTAACAGGATTTTCAAGAGATGCATCGTATTTAATGGTACCAACGACTTCTTTGTGTATCGTAACGTATTGTACAGATTGATTACCATCAGGGTCTGTAACAGTTGTGACAAAATATTGACCTGTGGGCAGGGCATATAAAAATTGTGGGTCTGTTGTGTTGTTCCCATAGCTATAGGTCGTTATATGAGAATTAGGGACATTGGTAATTGCAAAATCAGTACCAGGAGCTCCTCTCTGAACGGGCCTCTTTAAAGGAGCTGCTTCATAAATTTCTCTAGAGAAAGGGTATCCGTCCGTCTGATAGTCGGTTATATTTCCAGAAATAGGATATCCATCCCATATACTATTTGCAGAAGACCTGTACCCATTTGTTATAAAATTCAAATCAAAAGCAAAAGGGTCCGTTACACTGGCTGTTTTTGTAATACGGGACGGGAGTAGAGATATGGAAGATCTTCCTAAGGCATCATATACAGAAGGCGTCATAATAACAGAATCTGAAGATTCTACGACCAAGTTCTGCAGGGGTCGACCAAACCCATCACTGTGGGAGAGGCCCATTCGTATATTTTCTAAAACCGTTATGTTTTGGAAAGAAACTTTTCCTTGATTCGTGCCATTATTAATCCCCAAAATAGGTGTATTTGTGTCTTCTAAATCCGCGTCTTGGTAGTTAAATATCAAAATACCATTGGCCGTAAAGAACAATCGATCACCAATAACACTCAACATCCATTCAGGTTGCCAATTTTCGAGAGTATTCGTAGAAACCACATCATAGCTAGACCCCATCCATTTGAGCAATTGCCATTGATTTGTGACCTCCCCATCCCATTGCACATAAAATCTGCTTAGTGTGTTTGTTATTCCTAAGCATATTGACTGTTGTGGATTACCTAGTCCCGAAGTAAAAGTAGGCGTATTGTGTAAATGAATAGCTATATTTTGCGAACTATATTCCTCAATTTGTAAAAGTTGTAACGGAGTGTCTACGGTGTCGATGTTCAAACTGTTATCAACAACACTCCAATTACTTATACTTCCTTCCAATGCGGAATAATGCATCAAACTTTCTGACGACATAAAGAGGTCATAGAACCCAGGGCCCCGACCACTTACACCGAGTGATAAATTGGGTTTACTTTGAGGAAAGGCATCACTAGGACTATAAGAAGGTTCTTGCCGTACGCTATAACTAGAGCCCAAAGACGTCGTTTGATTATAGGGGCCAATCGCCGTATATTGAGAACCCCATGTATTATACAGTACCTTTCCACTCATACCATCTGTCGCAATATTCCCTATGGTTCTTAACTTATCCAAATCAAAAACTGCCCCAACAAAGGGACTTAAAGTTGGAGTGAAAAAAACATGATCAACACGCAAATTCTCGGTGTATACGCTACTCGTCGTAA
Organism: Flavobacteriales bacterium; assembly: GCA_016763645.1. Taxonomy (GTDB): domain Bacteria; phylum Bacteroidota; class Bacteroidia; order Flavobacteriales_G; family NORP312; genus NORP312. Next base: position 5,906 of record JAESTK010000296.1, on the reverse strand, counting down.
AATTAATCTCTAAGGTTAAATTAATAGGTCCTGGCGGTACCGATCCTCCTAACCATAAATTTTCTAAATTAACACTCCATTGGAAAGGTTTCCACTCCCCCTGAGTCAGAGGAAGACTAATAGCTTGTGGATTGCTACTGCTACTTGATGTAATATTGATGTTTATGACATCACTAGGATTTGCACTCTCAAGCGTTTTATACCAGAGATTAAAGCAGTAATATTGATCTACACGATCAACAGTGATATTTTGACTAAGGATACTCGGTACTATTTGCGTCGCACTGAGCTGGTAGCACTGTTTCCCTATAAAAGCATCATTTGTCGTAAGGCCTCCGGCCCCTGCTTGTTGCGTCCAAGGATTTTCTTGGTAGTCTTCAAAGCTTGTATAATTAATACCATCCGCAAGAGCTGCATTTGTAAACGTCGCAAGCGTAAATGTATGAGTGGTATCATAGAAAGAGGTTGTAGAAATACCTTCAATATTTTTAAAAGAAATAACGCCCCCTTGTTCATTACGACTTAAGACATCATTTGATTTGATCCATCCATCTGTACCAGGATTAGGTTCCCCACTCCCTGACCACCAAACAAAAGGTAGTGTTGGGGTATCATTCATGGCTGTGTATATCTTCCAAGTTCCCCATTGTGCTGGAACAATCGGATCTGTACTGACCGACCACAATTGGTACGTTTGAATTTTACTGGAGGCAAGAAGGACAGGATCTTGATTTAGATCGACATACGTAGAATCTTGAATCGTGAGAGTTAAATTATTCTGATACCAGAGTCCTATATAATCACTAATAGAATAAGCATATTGTATTGTTTTTTTAGTAAATGTTTGACTTCCCGTACTATCATAATAACTGCTTTGAGACTGTGTTACATTGCCAGAAGATAAACTATAAATATTACTAGATGTCGTAGAGACCCCCTCTTGCGTGGACGTTGTTGAGGCGACTTGAACAACACCTCCATACAAAGGATATGTCCCTGAATCATCTGGGTTCATAGAAAATTGAGTTTGGACATATAATGTCATAGACATGGAAGAAACGAGCTGATCACTATTGTTATATGTTTCTTTCTGATAGAGCTGTCCATCTAACATGCTATAAGCTGTAATATCAAGTCCCACTTCATCTGTAGGAGATCCATTATAAAAATAAGAGGTCGTAAAACCATTAGGAGACATACCAGGAGCTGGAAGTGTTAAACGTCCTTCATATGTTGTAACTTTATAGAATCTAAGCATGGTCCCCTTAAATCCATCAGCAGAAGCTCTCTCTTGATCATAGTCAAAGTATTGATACCTTTGGTCGTACCCACTATCATATGTTATAGACTGTACAGTCCAGCCCGATATCATGCCTATAAAATCTTCTCCACTATACCGATTTAAAGTAATAGATGGGATTGAATCTAAATTTGACGTAGTTTTAGGATATGTAATAATCCCATTAATAATTTGAGAGACCTTGCCATTAATATTATTTTTATATCTATGATCTCTCTGAAAAAACTCAAACACCCTCTGATCTGTAAATCTATCTAGGATTAGTTGCTTATTATCATCTACAACAAAGGTGCCATTTTTAAAATAAACAATGCCTACGTCTTGGGGTCTCTTATTTTGATCCAAAATCTGAAATATAATATAACGACCACTATTAATAAGAGTTGTCGTATCAATACTTTCGCCAGCATTCAAATTCTGCGTGATATTTAAAAAATCTTGACCCGCTAAGACATTCCAACCACCAGTATTCAAAGATTTAGCGTAAACCTGACCTCCAATGGTTATATATTGGCCCACATTGGTTGGATATGACTGGTCATAACGGGCCACTATGTGTTCTGGAGAATCTAAAAGAGTTTGTGATAACCATCCAGAGCTAGGATTTGAGGAATCTATATTTCCAACCATACTTAAAATACCAGAATCTGTATTCTCCGTTTTTATCACCCCTTGTTCATCATATGCATACCAATAATATTGATGGGATAAATCCGAAAAACCTTCATAATGAATCCCCACACTTTGGCAAGTCCAGTTAACCCCATCAAAAGATATGTAGTTAGGACCCGTCCCAATGGCCGAGTTATTGATAGAAACTGGCCCAATGCCTGGATAACCATTTAAAAGGGAGGATGGAATATTAGTAAAAGTACCATTAGAAGCATTTTGAATGCTGCTCATGGGGACAAATTTTAAATCGTAATTTAAATCCCACGTTAAAATATTGATCTCGTAATCAAAAGACTTAAATCCACTCCTACCCTCCGGTACATAGCTTGTAACCACGCTCATTGCGACAAAGCTGCTGCTAGGGGACATTTGAAAATAACTAAATCCACCAAGATGGGGAATAGGCAAATCAATGGAGAGGGTTTTTGTAATCGTCCACTTACCCCATATGTCTTTCCCATAGTAGGTAAAATCTCCTGCTTGCGTTAAAGTATTGTACGCAAACAAAATATAATAATTTTCTGTTGCTGTCGCATAATACGTTATGCCACTGGGAATATTAATCTGACTTATGGGCTTCCAAGATTGTAAAAGAGGATCCCATGTGTACATATCTACAACAGAATCACTTTTAACTACAAAAAAATCCCCCCCATTGACAACAGATACTTGATTTCCACTATAGGTATCAGGTGTCATCGTATTGGAACATGTCCAATGGGCATTGTGTAAATTAATACGATTAAAACGGTAAATAAGCGTGTTTTGATTAATAGATTCTGGGGGCAAAACCAGAAGAAATGTATCGGCAGAAGAAGAAACTTGTACGCGGTCTATATCGATCGACGCATTGAAAGATACCCACTCTGAAAAAGCAGGTTCCCACCAGCCTACCCACGTATATATATTTAGAAGAAGGATATTACTGCTGTTATTGTACCAGCAAGAAACAACATAATCTTCGCCACTCCATGTCCGGGACACACCCAACTCACCAGTGCCAAAAGGATTGTCTACAGTGAAATTTCTAGAATCTTGGGTGGGATCAGTTCCGGCAAACTTCTTCCCATATTCCAATATTGTTTTACCCCCTGATGGGTTTATAATTTCTGTGATTAACCCAAGAGGCTGAGAAGTGGATTTGTCAAAATTATACTTAAAGATAATGCCAGGGCTACTATAACGATCTAATACATCAGATGGATAAGTATAACTTTGTCCAGAAAACTGCGTTATAGAACCCAAATACCTATCATATGTCGCCCCATAGGCTAACTTTTCTTGATCAGTAGCCCCAAGATCAAGGGGAGGATTTGAATTCCAAAGATAATTTGGAGTGTTCTCTGTTCCAAAATTGACATAGTCAAATTTCGTGTAAGTTTGTATTTCCTCACTTGCATTATAGACAGACACTTCCGTGAGGTATTTCGTTAAATATGAACTCTGATAAGCATTCGCCGCACCTGGAATAATCGAAGGGTCTGTATGGGGGTCTAAATACTCCTTAGGGGCCTCTAATGCGCTATTATCATAAACAGAATCTTCATATGTGCATACAACTGTCCACCCTAAATCGTTTTTAACCTTAGAAACCAAGCAGCCTTTCGTATACTCCATACCTGTTGGAGCCCCAACAGGTTGGTTTTCTGTCACATAGTTAAGAATATAGTAATTTCCTAAAGAATTTTGGACTTTAGCTAAATTCCATGCTTTTGTATAACGCTGTTGACCTGTGGTTTGCGTACTGGGCCCACTCCAATTTCCCCACTTCACACCATACTGTTGGGTATTGGGTTCACTATTTTGATCTATGGATTCCCCAGAACCCCCAAATGTATAGATATTGCCATCATTTTTAACAATTTCCCATCTTTCATACAAAGGATAATAACTAATATGCCAATATTGATAATTATAAAGCTCAAAACTTATACCGCCCGTCTGAATCAGTATAGACCCATCTTCTTGTAATACCAGCGTATAGAGCGTTTCATTCTCAGGATCTTCCACACTCCAGCTCGATGGAGTAATGCCTACTAGAGGAACAATAACAGCATTCGTAGAGACAATGATTTGTTGATTGAAAAACCCTGCCTGCAAGTTCCCATTAACGGTACTAAGATCGAGATCCCCTCGATAGCTCGAATTTAAAATCCCTTTTGTCCATACCCTTTCAGTAGGAAGTAACGGGGTTGGTTGGCCAGACATAATCCAAAAATATTGATTGTCGTCTAAGGTTCCATTGGACTTGGATGAAATGACAATTTTCTCATAAGGAAGGTTCCATCCTACCCCTACAAGATCTCGTTCCTCATCTAGACTCCACTGACCTACCCTACTCATCGCAAGATTGGATTGATAGAATACGCTCAAGCTGTACTCTAATCCATTTCTCCCCGGCAAACTTAATAAATGGACAGGAAAGGAGGCGCTCCCTTGAAAAAGGTTCACAAGGGACGAATCAGCATCAAACTGTAATCCTCTAAGTTTCGGAAGACCTGATTCTTGATCTAGCGTTTCTGATGATGGCATCACACACCCTCTTTTTAAATATTTATTAACAACCTCACAAAGACCATTGCCATTATTTTTTATTCACATTGGGCAATTGCTAAAATCGTCAAGGATGAATTATAAGGATTTGCTACAGATACATTATAACCATCAAACGATAGAACCTCCATCCATCCTATAAAAAAAACCTGACTTCCTATATAGTCTATACTTTCTACTCCCCACCCCACGGCATTCATCCCTCCGGATGGATCAGGGGTTTTCAATGTTGTGCCATCAAGAACACCATTACTAAAGACAAAATCTTTAATTGTTAAACTACATTGGACAACATTCGATGGAAATATAATTGAAGATTTAGTTTTTAATGTATTAAAATACTTCGATGTCATCCGACTAGCATCAAAAGAAACTACTTGTTCAAACATATGAATTGTTGACATTTTACTACTCCTTTATTGACCAATAACTACGATAGAGAATGTGCAACGAACGGCGTCCCACCCAGTTTTATACTTTAAATTAGTTGCCCCTAAATCATAGCTACCAAGTATATAAACCCAACCAGATACAACAACTTCTGTTTTCAATCCCAATGTATTGGGAACGATATCAACACGCGATCCCATACCTAACATTCCTAGATTACGCCCTTCATTTGCATTATTACCAGGAACAAACGCCCCACCAAACTCCTGCAAAGTGTTAACCACTGATGCAGAACTAACAGATACAAAACTGGGTCCGGGATTGGTTGAAAAATCATAACTTACCTGAAAACTGGCTCTACCTACATACTCTTCTACCTTCAGATCTGCATACTCTATTACCATATCTTTTTGAGAAATATTTTGCACTTTAACCTCCTACACCGACCTATATATTAGTATAATTGAAACTGTTAAAAGTAGTCCACGACTCCAGTATCCCAACGTTGCATCAGTACTCTCCCTATGAATATTAACATCTAATCCACGAAACCGCAGGTAAGGGGTAAACTTCCTTACATTCTCCGGATCACTAAGAACAACCGATTCTTTCTTAACCCCATAGCTTAGAGCAGATACCTGCCCTGAAATCGCATTCTCCTCATTAGCAGTAAAGAAAGAACCGTAAGATACTTTAAAAGAACCAATCCCAATTAACCAATCGTCTATCTTGGTTCCTGAGGGACTCCATACCTCCTGTTGATTCAACACACTAATCGAACCCGACTCAGCTGCATCAACCCAACCCGACTCAGCGTTATATGTCTTATTGATAAAAAGAAAATCACTCATATTTTCACCTCTTCCTTTGTAAAAATAAAAAATATTTTGTAAGTCTTTTCCTTTTGGGAACAAAAAGAAAAGACCCAACCATCAGAGGGTATAAAGGTTTAGATATTTTTATCTATCAATCCCTAATATCTTGATCGATG